>NZ_FNGA01000005.1:331204-343632 GCF_900101105.1 Maridesulfovibrio ferrireducens | reverse complement strand
ACTGTGCGATTTTATCTGGATAAAAACCGCACCAGATATTGGGAAAGACTCATAGATAAAACTTCAAAAGACGGACAAAAAGCAAATTTTGGAGGAAAACGAAAAGCTGACGGTTCTATTTACAAAGGGGATGTTTGGTCACCGCCAGATATGCCTATCAATGCGGGTGATAAAATATTTATTGTGGAAGGAATCTTTCATGCCATAGCATTGTATCATCGCAAATATAAAGCGGTCGCAGCTTTTAGCTGTAATCACTTTCCCGAAGCATTCATCCAGCAGCAAAGAAGTAAAAAACTCACATGGATTCTTGCTTTAGATGGAGATAGGGCAGGGATTGAGTATACTTTAAAACATGCTAAAAAGCTCCTCAACCTTGGAGAAAAGCACGAAATATATATCTTGCCCAAAGGTCAGGATTGGGATGATTTGCTTAGAGCAAACAAAATTAATAAAAAATTTATGGAGGACTGCAAGCACCGTGGCAAGCTGCTCATGGCTAAAACGGTAGAAGAGTATACCTACCATAAGTATTGTAAAAATTCGGCTAAACGCTTTGTCATTACTTTCAAAAACAGACTTTTTAGCGTCTGCATTGATATTGCACAATTGACTGAAGATTTAACCGGCACTCCGCTTGAGGACAAAAATAGCTTTCCAGTCTTTATCAGCAACTGTACTGTAATGGAAATCTGCAATCGAGATCCACAATGTCTTTACCGTGAAGTGGATGAATTGCTCGGTGAGCAATGGTATGTTTTCAAAATACAATCCACCAACAAAAAACCTGAAATTGTACGCCTTGAAGGTTCGAATATCGCAACAGCGGATGCCTTCCACAAAGCCTTGTTAAATAGAACTGCTGGAGGGACTTTCAGCGGAACTCCTGCCGACATGCGAATTCTTACAAAGCATTGGCTTCAAAATGAACTCCCTACCGTCCGATCTATCCCCTATATTGGGTATGACAATGAATCCCAAGCTTACATTTATCCGGCAGCAGCTTTTTATAAAGGTAAGGAAATTAAACTAGACGAAAATAGTTTTTATAGAGTGGGAAAAGATCTTGTCCGTCCCGGCCTGAAATCTATCAAAATAATAACAGATGGGAAATTCACCCCTGACTGGTTTGATAAATTTTTGAAAACATTTCATTGGCAAGGCCTTGCTCTTCTTGCTTTCTGGATAGGATCACTCTTCGCACATCAAATACGGAAAGAGCAAAAATCTTTTCCTTTTTTTGAGCTTACAGGAGATCCGGGATCAGGCAAATCAACCATGCTCGAATTTTGCTGGAAACTGTTAGGACGAGAAGATTATGAAGGATTTGACGTGATGAAATCCACAATAGCAGGCCGACGCAGAGCATTTAATCAGGTATCAAATATGCCTATTGTCATCATTGAGTCAGACCGTGAAACACGGCGGTAAAGACAGCAAACAAAAACAATTCAACTTTGACGAATGCAAGCCCTTCTACAACGGTAGAGGAACAGGCACACTAGGTGTTCCCAAACGCAATAATGACGTGGAAGAGTCCCTGTTTCAGGCTACCCTAATCATCTCTCAAAATGCTGAAGTAGACGGCAGTGAAGCCCTTTTACAGCGGATTGTGCATTGCCATGCCGACAAAACGCATTACGATTCCGGATCTCGTGAACTTGCGCGATATTTTGAAAAGATTTCCTGCGAGGAAGTAAGCGGTTTTCTGAAAACAGCTCTTATAAATGAAGCAAAAATTCTAAACACGTATTTTGAGAGTTTTAAAAAAATAGAAACCGCTTTTTCAGCATCATTAAAAAATGAACGGATAGCTAAAAATCATGCACAAGTCGCGGCTTGTGGATATGCTTTGCAAACAATTTTCCCCGCCATCAGTTCAGAAAAACTTGAAAACCTCAAACTATACATCCTACAAAGAGCAATTCTGCGAGAGAAACGTCTTTTAGCAGACCATCCTTTAGTGGAACAATTTTGGGAGACTTTCAGATATTTGAATTCAGAAACACGAAACATGGAAAGAGAAGCCTTAAACCATAGTAGCAACCCTGCCTATTACGCCATCAATCTAAATCATTTCGTTCAACAATGCAGAGACAATGGACAGGAAATTCCTGACCTCAAAGTATTAAAACAACTTCTCCCGCACTCAAAAAAACATAAGTTGCTTGAAAAATCTAAGGCCATGACTAGCAAAATAACAAACAAAACAGTTAGATGCTGGCTTTTTAAGATCTAATATATTTTGAATAAAAAAATATTTGCCAGAGGGGATCGGAAAACTGTAACAAATGTAATTAATTGCAGTTATAGATATAAGACACTAAAATTGCTAAACTAAAATCATCATCTAAGTGTAATAAAAAGTGTAATTTTCTGTAATACATATTACACTTTGAGATTACATTTCTTAAAAACACAACCATTTGAAAAGACAGATCATTACATTTTAAATTACATATTATTACACTTTTATTACCTTTAAAAAATATATTATTTCTTTTTATTTCAGTCAGTTAAGCTCTAAACGCGTAATGCCTTACAAAAGTTACACTTTTCCGAGACCCCCCTCGTACCGCATAACCAGCCTCAGACGGACATTTTTCACTCCGTGTGCCTAGGCTATATGAAGGAAGATATTATAGGATTAGCAGATTTAAGTTCCAACTTTTTACCCTCATTGTTTTGAAAGTTAAAAGTAGACTTCTTCGGCTGTCTGGGAAGATTGCCATCCAAATCAAAGCGGCAAAAATGAACGTAGCTTATCGTCAGCAACTCATCATTTTTTAATTTTTTATAAATTGCTTTTTTCGAATACCCCTTCTTGGTCAATTCTCTAATCACTGACAACGAAGCTATCACTTCAACTCTTGCATCATATTTTTTTCGCACTCTATCCTCCTTTTGTACTCTGATTTACTAGCCATAATAAGATCACTAAAACTAACAGATTAATCATTTTAAAGTCAAAAGTATTAGACTGTTAGCATGTGAAATATTAGGATACTATGTGATACTTTCAGACACTAAACGATATTATAGACGATTAAAGATGATTTTCTGATATTTAACAGTGAGCATCGCAAATTATCTAAAAATAACCATTAATCCTGTATAATAATTTAAGCTTTGAAGGCAGGACAGGTAAGGTGGGCCCACTTTTTTAAAGTGGACGACCTTACGCCCTGCTCCCTGTGGGAGAAGAACTTATTCGCCTGCGGCTCAATGCTGGACATCACCTTAAGTACGACGCTCGACTTTCGAGTAGTACAGGCATATTAGTTGGCGAATAACTGTGAGAGGTGGCAGTGCAATATAGAAAAGAGAGAGCAAAGCCATGGAAAATAATTTTGTTGAATCAAACCAGTGTACAGGTTGGCTTAAAGACCTAAAAAGCAAATTTCGCAATACGCAGATCAAAGCGGTTAAGTTTGTCCATGGACACACACTTTCTCTCATGCATTTGCCCAGTAAGTGAAAATGGTTAGAACAATAATTAATCTCTTTAAATACCGTTTAAGAAGTAAAGAGCTTTTTTAATAATAAGTTAATTGAATATCAAAACACTTAAGAATGCTCATTGATTTTGAAAAAAATTATTAGGCAGTAAAATGGATAATATAAAATTATGAGTGGGGAAATATATGCAAATTCACAAAAACAACTTTTATCCCATCACCTTTTTGCTGTCGGTTATGTTGCAGCACAATTAATAGAAACTTTTATTGGAGCGGATGAAAAATTAAAACTATCCGCTTTTTTAGCAGGTTGCTTACACGATTTAGGCAAAGTTGATCCTCAATTTCAGACTTGGCTCAATACTCAGATAGGTACGTCAGCAAACAAAAACGATAGTCTGCCAGAAGATGGATTTCATATAGTAGATGAGGAAAAATTTTCATTTGAAAAACATCCACGACATAATGAAATTTCACTATGGATAATAAATTTTTTGAATTTGTCGAAAGTTCTAAGCAATAAAAAGCAAAATGAATTCATTGAACACGCAGTATACTGGCATCATGCCAAACCTATTCGAAAAGAAGAATATACAACATTAGGTCATATTCATAAAAAAATTAAGTCTGCTTATAAAGATAAAGGAATGACCGAGATCCTCAAGTATGCTTGCATGCAGCTAGAGCAGATCAAAAAAACAGATGAGAAATATGCAGAAAATCCTCACATCGATTGGTCCTGCATACACGGCATTTTTGACACAGAAATCGCATATGAATTTAAAAAAATAAATTTACCTGAATACAAGCAGTATGACCTTGAAGATGATTTGGATGAATATGTCGATCAAGTTTTGCTGAATTCAAAGGCGAATATTGTTCGTGCATGCGTGATAAGTGCTGACAGAACTGTTTCAGCACTTACTGCTGACCAGCTAGAAAGCTACATAAATAATGGTAAATTATTTGAACTGGCTGCTAATTTTTTGAAAACAAATGGTGAACTCGGCAAGCATATCTCCACTTGCTTGACTCGTTTTGAAGAAGATTATCCAGATAGTGATAGAAATAGAAGACAGACAAAAGCAGCAAAAGACTTGTTGGAAATTGGGGAAGTTGCTGTCTTAAATGGCCCTGCTGGCTGTGGTAAAACAAAAATAGCATTAGAATGGGCAAAGTTAGGAAAAGCTAAAAAAATAATCTGGGTTTGCCCTCGTGTGCAAGTTTGTGAAGGTTTGTATCAAGATTTAACCAGTGAAGAATATTTGCCTAAAGCAAAAATAGAAATGCTGACTGGCGAATTTAAATATACAAATAATAACGGCAAATCTGTTGCAACAAAAGAGGGAGAAGAATTCTCAGGAGATATAATATTAACAACAATAGACCAAGTCATTAATAACATCACCACACACACGAAGGTGACGGCATTAATCGATTTTATGGCTAGTCATGTAGTCTTTGACGAATATCACGAATATGTCCCAATGGCTGGTTTTAATTTATTATTTTCTGAATTAATCCAATCAAAAAAGCTCATGGGAGCAAATGCCAACACATTACTCGTTTCAGCAACTCCAAATCCTTACTTTGTTGAAAACATATTAGATTTAGATTCTGAAGATTTCATAGCTTTTGAAAGTTCTAATGGCAGCCAATATCAACTAAAATTTAAAGATTTTGACGAAAAGTTAAAGGACGAAAGCAATCCTTTGTTTAGTCTCCAGCCTAAAAATAGCATTGTTATCAGCAACACAGCCACAGTAGCTCAGCAAGCTTTTATTGAACATCAAGATGATGAGAATGGATTGTTATTTCATGGAAAATTTAAAGTTTCAGACAAACAGATGCTATTTGAAGAAGTTTATCAAAGTTTTAAACACTCTGGTAATAGGCAATATTCTATTTTAAGAAGTGGGCCTATTGTACAGGCCTCACTTAATATCACTTGTGATCATATGGTGACTGAATTTACTACAGCTGAAAATTGGCTGCAAAGGCTAGGACGGCTCGACAGGTTTGGAGAAAACACTAGTGTAAATATTTTTTTAACAGCTACACCATCTGAGATTATTACCTCTAAGGGCAAAGTGAAAAGCAATTGCGCTCACTTTCTAAATACCTTGAATAGTTATTATAGTGCTTATGCTTGGTTTGATTATTTGCAATCAAAACTGACAGATAAAACGTATACAATTGGTCAAATATACCACCTTTATCAAGATTTTTATCAATCCCAAAAAGGGAAGCAGGCTGTAGAGCAAGACCTTATTGCAGCACTAAAAAACAGTGTAAAGACAATAAAGGCGAAAGTGCATGATCCTGTTCGTTTTATAAAAAACAAAAAAGCTAGCGATAGAAAAAAAATTAAGAAATCTTCACTGCGAGGCGATAGCAGATTCGTGCAGATGGCTATACTAAATATAAAAAACAAAGAAAATACAGAGTTTGCTAACGACTATGCAATGACTTGGCAACACAGTGATGTCGATTTTTCAAACTGCTATACCGAATCCCTCGACACTATTCGCAATACTGGTTTACTAGGCTATATGGCAAAAAAACATGGCCGAGTTGATAAAAATAGCCCAGCGAATAAAATACCAGCAAGCAAAATGAACTTAAGAAAACAAATTCTAGAGAATGCAGCAGTTGATCCAGAATCACCAATTTTCCTGAGTTACACCCCGAAGGATTTGTCTGAAAAATTAGGCGAAAAAATCCCAGAAGAAAATGCTACTTATTATGTAATTGGTAGCAATCAAGTTATTGGCTCCATGCCACTAGCAAAAATAAATAATAACAATTTATGAGGAGGAAGAATGGAAAAAGTAATTGGAATTAAAAGTATCGATTTTAAAATAACGGCACTAGGGCACGGAGTTGTAAACTGGAACGGGCCAACAAGCTTAGCACAAGAAAAAGGTACAACCGTTGATAACCATACTCTCCCAAAATTAAGAGGGTACTCAAATCTATCTGGAAAGGTAAAAGATACAGGCTACAAATACCGGAAAGAGCCTACCGATATTAATTTTCAAGAAACGCCACTTTATATCAGCCAAAATTGCGTTCGCCATCATCTGTTTAGGTCACAAGCTTTTGATTTACATTATGCAAAAAAATCAAATTTACAAAAGATTATAGCTTCAGCTACAGGTTTAATTCGTGGTTTTGTCGTACCTGCAAGTCAAAATAAACGCACCAGTCCGTTGCTACTGGAAGATTTTGTTGATCAACTAGGTAATGGCAACTTTGAACAGTTTGGACAAGCAGGCGAACGGGATAGTTCGTCTTTTTACTCAAAAACCACTTTCGGTGACACAAAATATATATCTTATGGATCACTAAGTATCGAACAGCTACAGTTCATTTCACTCGATAAAAAATTTGATCGAGAAGCAATGGAAATAAAAGAAGGGCAAGGTGAAGAAGTAGCAAAGGCTGTGCAAGACTTTATTCAAAGCCTTAATCCTGATTTAAAACCTGTAGCAACATTCCACAAAAATTATGTACGTGTCGGAACTATTTTCAATGAAGGCGAAAATGGAATTTTGCTTAATAACGATGCAGTTAAAGCTTTGGTTGAGTATACCATCAATTTAATTTCAGAATTATCAATCAGACAAGCTAAATCCTATATGTATGTGGATGAAGTTGTTGTCGATTACAATGATAGCAATAAAATGATGCGCATTAAGCGAGATATTAGTTCAATTTCAACTTCTCCTGAAACTGCTTTTGCTACGTATTTTACTGCGAAGTAAGAGGTAGTTATGAAAATAATCCTAAAATATGAATCTTCATGGAGAAATTCTTTTTTAGACGGCAGTAATAATGAGCCTTTACCTAAAGAGGGACGTAAGTTTGTAGGTTCGATGACGAATTTAAAAAAGCCTGATAATTTCATAAAACGTGAAGTTACCATTGATACTGTCATGGGAGTATTAAATAGGCTGATTGGCGACCAAAAAAAGTTATATCAATCACGGCAGAGTGAATCTTACTACTTTAATAATATTGAAGACCAAATAAGTTTTGTGGATACGCCGAGTTCTATCACCAACGAAATGACCTATATTCGTAATATCACGGGAAGCACTGACCAAAATTCTTATACAGGAATGGTAAAAACGAATGATCCTATTTTCCAATCTGATTATTCAAAAGAATTTTGGGGAGTGCTGTTTTTAGAACTTCCAAATCTTTGTGAGTTTATAATTAACAACTCCAAAATAAACCAAACTTTAACAATGGACCCTTTATCTATCGCTGAAAGAATTGAAAGTTTTGACAAGCTAAAAGCGATAGAAAAAGAAGGGAGCATTCAAACCGCTTTTGAAATTCTCCAAAAAAACTTTCCTGATTTTAAAGGAGTGAATGCAAAAGGACTGGTTATCCCTAGAAGCCTTTATTGTTCCGCTCTTTATCTTCAGCTAGAGAGGCTTAGTGGTATCTATGATACTGATTCTGCCAAAACGAAAGCAGGAGGAATAGGCGGTATTTCTAAGAATGGTTTCACTAAAAAAGACTTTATGAGCCGCTATACAACAGGAGAAAAGAAAAAAATATGGGGCAACCCTTATTATTGTGAGGAATTCATAAAGGGCGAAGGTAAAACCAGAAAATTAATGACTAAAGCATCTGGGACGCTTGAAATTAAAATTGATGTCGATAGAAAGCAAGGGCAAGAAATTGCACAATTGATTGAAAATGCAGGCGTATCATCCTTTTATTTAGGTAAGAAAGGCTTAGCGTACGTGACTAAGATTAAAGCTTAAGGAGAGGAAATGGACCATTATTTTAATATAACAATTAAGCCTGATGCTGAAATGCGTGAAAATGTGTTGATGAACAAAGTTTATACAAAATTACATAAAGCTTTATTTTCCCTAAAATCGGATGGTATTGGAGTTAGTTTTCCTTCTTATCGCCTAAAATTAGGCAGAGAACTGAGGATTCATGGTGCCATTGCTTCCTTAAACGATTTGCAAAAACTCGACTGGATTGGCGGATTGGTTGGGTACTGCGATATCAGTGCCGTGTCCATTATTCCTGAAAACTGTCAATATAGAGTAATCTCACGAAAACAAGCTAATATGACACGATCAAAATTAAATCGCCTAATAAGGCGTGAGTCTATTAGTGGTGATCAAATTAAAGAATATAAAGCCAAAATGTTTAGCAAGGGAATAGCTAACCCATATTTTGAGCTGGAGAGCGAATCGAATGGACATAAGCATCGCCGCTATATTCAATTTGGTGAGACCTCAAGTGTTCCCGTTCATGGCAAATTTGATTTTTTCGGTTTAAGCAAAACGGCAACAGTCCCTTGGTTTTAATCTTTTTCACTGCCGGATAGGCAGCTTAGAAAATATTAACCCCACAGTGTTAAATAAATTTTACCGTTCACTGCCGGATAGGCAGCTTAGAAACACTGGAAACTGACTGCGCTGTAGTCCATTATGTTCACTGCCGGATAGGCAGCTTAGAAATGTAGCGTCCTCGGCTATCGTACCAACTGTTCGTTCACTGCCGGATAGGCAGCTTAGAAAAAAAAGAAATGGGCTTCAATCGTAGGCTTAAGAGTTCACTGCCGGATGGGCAGCTTAGAAACTTGATAAGTACACCAGCAGGCAGCGCGGTATGTTCACTGCCGGATAGGCAGCTTAGAAAGTGTATCGGCACAAGAGATTTATTTTCAAATTGTTCACTGCCGGATAGGCAGCTTAGAAATCCCGGCTTCTGCTTTAATTTGGGGGACGAGGGTTCACTGCCGGATAGGCAGCTTAGAAAGACATAGAAATTAAAACAACCGAACTTCTAGCGTTCACTGCCGGATAGGCAGCTTAGAAAGCTGAAAAATCAGGCGTTGAAATCCTTTACATGTTCACTGCCGGATAGGCAGCTTAGAAAATTGTCCATGTATCAGCGGACTTACTGTGAACGTTCACTGCCGGATAGGCAGCTTAGAAAGCTTTCAACTCTCACACTTTCTGGCCAACGCAGTTCACTGCCGGGCAGGCAGCTTAGAAACCGATAGGACACCAGCTCAATTCGCGGGGAGTGTTCACTGCCGGGCAGGCAGCTTAGAAACCGATAGGACACCAGCTCAATTCGCGGGGAGTGTTCACTGCCGGGTAGGCAGCTTAGAAACGAATGATCTAAAGCATTTTTCAAACCTTTTTGTTCACTGCCGGATAGGCAGCTTAGAAATACTATCATGTCAATAATAAGCTGGTCATACAAGTTCACTGCCGGATAGGCAGCTTAGAAACCAATCTTGAGTGCAGGACAGAGTGTTCCACTGTTCACTGCCGGATAGGCAGCTTAGAAATTTCGGTTGGTAATTTCGGCATATTTGGTGAAGTTCACTGCCGGATAGGCAGCTTAGAAAATCAAGTTAGAATGGGTGCTTCGTGGGTTGACGTTCACTGCCGGATAGGCAGCTTAGAAATTGCTTGCATTAGCAACAACCGGGATAGCAGTGTTCACTGCCGGATAGGCAGCTTAGAAATTGGCAATGTTCAATAGGTGTTCAGGCTTTACGTTCACTGCCGGATAGGCAGCTTAGAAAGTGAAATGGCAAATAGGGCAGGACGTAGTAGTGTTCACTGCCGGATAGGCAGCTTAGAAACCATCAGTTGCACCGGGGATAACAGAACCACCGTTCACTGCCGGATAGGCAGCTTAGAAAACGTAGCATCGACAGACTTCGGGAATGTATATGTTCACTGCCGGATAGGCAGCTTAGAAAATGAAAGCTCTTAAACTTGGACATATGCCTCCGTTCACTGCCGGATAGGCAGCTTAGAAAACCCAATCTAACTCCACACAATTCACTTTGATGTTCACTGCCGGATAGGCAGCTTAGAAAAAAAATAGTTTTTCATTTAGCAAATGGTTTATGTTCACTGCCGGATAGGCAGCTTAGAAAATGCGCCTCAGTGATATTTGAAATATAAAACCGTTCACTGCCGGATAGGCAGCTTAGAAATAAACTGAGTTTGTTAAGCCCTGATACGGGAGGTTCACTGCCGGATAGGCAGCTTAGAAACGGTCCCGCTTCTCTTCGTTCGCTCCTGCGAGGTTCACTGCCGGATAGGCAGCTTAGAAAAATGTCTGACCTACTAACTCGTAAGCCGACTTGTTCACTGCCGGATAGGCAGCTTAGAAATATGAAAATAGACGCAATAAACCTTCTTGAAAGTTCACTGCCGGATAGGCAGCTTAGAAAAAGCGAAATACGCCTGCTTACTTGGGATGATAGTTCACTGCCGGATAGGCAGCTTAGAAAAGTTTGGAAGTGAAATAATTAACTTCCAAAAGGTTCACTGCCGGATAGGCAGCTTAGAAAGTTTGCGTCGTGCCGGCTATCGTGTCGAATGGAGTTCACTGCCGGATAGGCAGCTTAGAAAAGAGATACGGGTACGTACGAGCTCGATATCTGGTTCACTGCCGGATAGGCAGCTTAGAAAAAGGAGCAAGCAATGAGCCTTGATTTTGCAAAGTTTACTGCCGGATAGGCAGCTTAGAAATAGAAGTGAAATAACTACACCACCGGACAATCCGTCCCAACAGGAGTAACTCCGGACAAATCAACCTTGCTGCGAACCTTGCCAAGGTCATAGTTGGCCTGCATAGCCAGCCAGCTTTCAGGGGTACGTCCGAGAACCTTTGAAAGACGCAGGGACATTTCAGGTGATACCGCACTCTTGCCATTCAGAACACGTGTGAGGGTGGAGGGAGCAACCCCGAGCATCTTTGCAAGCTTGCGGCAGCTGAGAGTGTACTCTGCCATATACACGGAGCTGATAAGCTCACCGGGGTGTGGGGGATTGTACATAGTCATTAGTGGTAATCCTCGTAGTTTAAAATGTAAGCATTCCCATCGCGGTATTCAAAGGTCAGCCGCCAATTACCATTGACGGTTATGGACCATAGATCCGCACGGCTTCCTTTGAGCTTGTGCAGCCGGAATCCGGGAAGGTTTACGTCCTCTACTTCCTGAGCCGTATCAATGACCGAAAGCTGGATTCTGAGCCGCTTGGAATGCTTGGCCTGTATTCCGGCTATTGAGCCGGTGCGGTAAAATTTTTCCAGACCTTTGTGCTTAAATGTTTTGATCATTGCTCTTCATTAGTATGTTGCGCACTGCGCAACGTTTTGTCAAGGGGCGCCGAGGGACATTAATTCTCTAACACAGCCATCGCAGCTCTTAAATTGTCCGGCGCAAGGTGTGCATACCGCTCCGTCATTGCCAGAGTCGAGTGGCCCATGAGTTTCGCTACCGTGTAGAGTGGAGTTCCCCGTTGAACCAGCCAGCTTGCGAAGGTGTGGCGTAGGGTATGGAAAACTACTTTTTGCCTGCGGTCATCAATGCCGACATTTAGTCCGAGTTCGTTTACTGCTTCGTTAAAAGAGCGTGAGACTTCATTGATTTTCTTGCCCTCTTTGGCGCTGAATATTGGCTTTTGAACTGCTTCTGTCCGCTTTCTTAGGTCTCTAAGTTCTTTTTTAACCTGCTTAGTCATGAATGCATGACGCGAAAATCCATTTTTTGAGTCTCTGATCAGGATCATGCTTTCAGCAAAGTTCAGATCCTTCCACTCTAGGTTGATAATCTCTCCTGCCCGCAGGCCGCCATATAGAGAAACAAGCGCGATAATGTATAGTAGAGCATGTTTGTCTTTTAGTATTTCAAGTAGTTGTTCAGCTTCATCTTCTGACAGGAAGCGTGTTCGCCGGTTATCCATCTTGGGCATTTTAATTTTTTTGACTGGATTATCGCCTTTAAATATGTCTTGCTTCTTGGCAACATTATATACCTGTCGCACAGTAGCCAATGCATATTGTATTGAGCGTGGGCTGAGATTTTTTTCTGCCATATTGGATTTTATTCTTTCAAGGTCAGGGGCTGAAACGTTGGCAAAAGGGCATTCGCCTATGGCCGGTGAAATCCATATGCGG
>NZ_FNGA01000004.1:300000-489205 GCF_900101105.1 Maridesulfovibrio ferrireducens | reverse complement strand
CCGCTCCGACTGTCAACCACTTTATAAAAGTTTTTGTTGCCGCCTCCCCGTGAACGACTCGCGCTCATGCCGATCAAATCGGCTTTTCGGGAAGCAGGCTGAACCTACTCAAGCAGGCCCGTCCAGTCAACAACTAAATAACTTTTTTTTCAATGATCTCCGAGTGTTACCTCAGTTGCGTTACCCCTTGGCAGCGCGGAATCGAAACCTACACATTCACCCTGTTCATGTCAACCGCTTTGTGACCGGTCAGTCAAAAAAAATCCCGGGAGATGCTGTGGCGTTCAGCCGTTGCCGACCCGAGAAAGAGGTTCTATGAGAATCGCGCGCCCACGTCAATAGGTTTTTGAATTATTGTTGAAACAATTAGATGATATACTCTCACGCTTGCTATTGCTGATGTTGCTATACATAATGAACAACACGAAGCGAGGCTCTCTGAGAGCCCGTCACACTAACAACTAACCACATTCAAGGTTTTCTAATGAGCATATCCGACCCTCGTTCACAAGTATCCCATCTTAAACACGGCATAAAAACAGGTATCGCCGCAGTTACTGCCTATACAGCTGCAAGCCTTTTCGATCTTAGTTATGGATACTGGGCCGCCCTGTCAGGGGTAATTGTCATGCAAATCAATGTAGCGGACTCCATCAGGATGTGCTGGTACCGCTTTTCAGGCACAGCCATCGGCGCTCTTATCGGCATACTCTGCATAGTAGTATTCCCGGAAACTCCGTCTATGACGCTTCTGTCCCTTTTTGTTTCAGTCGGCTTCTGTGCATATATGACAAGATATAACGAACGCTACCGCATGGCCGCAATTACAACCACTATCGTTACTCTCGCAAGTCTGGGACAAGCCCACCGTATAGAATTCGGGCTGTTCAGAGTAGTGGAAATCTCTATCGGAGTTGCCAGTGCTTTTCTGGTAAGTGTATTAATTTGGCCCTTAAGAGCGGCTGACTCTTTAAAAGGAAGTCTTTGCAGCCAGTTTTCTGAATGTGCGGATCATTATGAAGCACTGATGGAAAGCTTTCTTAACAAACAAACCGAGCTTGATACCGAAATGCTCGACTCTTTCAATAACAAGGTAGCCCTTAACCGTGCAACCTACATGAAGGTTCTGCGACATGAAAGCCTTCTATATATAGAAGACACTGATCTACTCGGTTTAAAAGTGCGGACTCTGGAAAAAAGCGGATCTCACCTGCGGGCAATGCTCCACGCTCTTAATAATGTTCACGGTGAAGGGTACGAAATCATAATGAAGGAAGAACTAAGAACTCTTTCAAAAGTATCCGCAGAGTCAATGCGAGCCATAAGCGCTGGAAAAACACCTGATGAAGAAGCCTTACAAAACGCGTTCAATGCAGCTCTGAAAAGACTTGAAGCCTTACGTAAAGAAGGTGTTACCAGACGTTTTTACCTTCAGAAGATGGTACAATTCTTTGCCTTTTACCACAGCACTCAATTTATATGTAAAGACCTTCTTCAATATACAAAAGAACGGAAGAAGGTCATGGACAACATCCAAGAAAATTAAATCAAATCCCCATCAGCACGTTAAAAAGGACATCCGCCTCCGGTTTGTCATGCTCGTGAGTCATGAGCAACTCTTTAACACTGATGGGTTTTCCATAATAAGCCTTGTTGCTTTCTTTGCCGACCATGAGTGAGCCGGTCCGATATGAAACTCCGAAAAAAGCCCCGGCCTGATAAACCAGTGGAAACACATTCCCTTCGAAATCAAAACTCCCCCGGTGTCTTTGATCATTGAGATGGCCTATGGCAAGATCAACTCCGAGCGATAAATCGATCTTTCCTGCAATGGCTGACTCCAGGGCTTCATCATCCATAAGGAATATCATTATGGTCTTACCGGCCACGCCTCCCTGAATTCCGATATCTATACCTGCCAGTGTATAAAAAGCCGGACCATTCCAAAAACCGGTACTGTCTTTTGCACACAGCACACCTGCCCCGCCCTCGGCTCCAATCATAAATGCCAACTTATACACATCCGGAAAAATGAAAACACCTCGTGAAATTTCAAGCAGATAATCAATAGTCGGGCCATCCAGATCTGTTCTCATTTGTTTCACTGCACACGCGGCAGAATCGACAACTCTCTGCGTATTCGTTGTAGAATTGCTGACACAGGGATTTCCTGTGATCTTTTTGACTGAATTA
Organism: Maridesulfovibrio ferrireducens; assembly: GCF_900101105.1. Lineage (NCBI taxonomy): Bacteria > Pseudomonadati > Thermodesulfobacteriota > Desulfovibrionia > Desulfovibrionales > Desulfovibrionaceae > Maridesulfovibrio > Maridesulfovibrio ferrireducens. The sequence continues at coordinate 487,012 of NZ_FNGA01000004.1, read as the reverse complement.
CATGAAGTAAAAAGAAGGATTACAGCAATGCAAAGTGAGATTCGTTTAAACTTATTCATATGCTTAGATTAAACCGATACATATAGATTCAGCAACCGGAATGTCTTTTTTACATTCAAATTTTTCGAACATTGATTTAAGGCAATTTCAAAATGATAAAAAATGTCATGCAATAAAGCTCATAATGATATTAAGGATTATCTATGTCGAATCTTATGAAGCCATATAATGAACGGATGATGGATGTTCTGCTGTATATTCAGAAAAACCTGGACCGGGAACTTCCCTCCGAAGAACTGGCAGAAGCAGCTTGTTTTTCAATCGTGCACTTTCACCGGATATTCAAAGGTATGACCGGCGAAAGTTTAAAAGAACATATCCGCCGTCTCAGACTTGAAAAAGCAGCTTATAAACTTTGTTATGAAAATGACACCATCATTAATATCAGTCTTGATGCTCAATATGAATCACCTGAAACATTCAGTCGCGCATTCAAAAAAATGTTTAAACTGCCACCCAGCGACTACAGACTCAAATCCAGAGAAATCGCCAGTCCACGTGTAAGCAGCGGAATTCATTATTCCCCGGCACCTATACCGAAGACATTGAAAAGAAACGGCTCCCCGATAACTCTTAAAGTCGACATTCGCGAGCGAGATGATATCTCTGTAGCTTTTATCCGGCATATCGGGTCATATTTTGAAGTTGGAAAAGCATGGGAGAAACTTTGCGGATGGGCTGCTCTAAAAAAACTGCTGAACTCCCAGACTGAGTTTATAGGAATATGCTATGACGATCCATCTGTAACGCCGCTAGGTAAAATCAGATATGATGCGTGTATCAGCACTTCTGGCAATATTATGCCGGAAGGAGAAATCGGAACCCAAATAGTGTCCGGTGGTAAATACGCTGTCGGAACTCACTACGGTCCTTACGAAGGGCTTAAAGATGCATACCGGGAACTTTACGGAAAATGGCTTCCTACTAGCAGCTATCAGCTAAAAAACAACATTCCTTCCTTCGAAAAATACATAAATACCCCCGCGGACACAGCTCCGAAGGATTTGATTACAGAAATTTATTTAGGCATTTACTAATATAACTTTAACTTAACGGAGCATGAAATGGACGTAAAAATCTGGACCCTTGACCCTATGAAACTAGCTTATGTTGAACATGTCGGCCCCTACACTGAAGTTGATCAAGCTTGGGGTAAGCTGTGCGGATGGGCCGGACCGAACGGTATTTACAATGAACGCACAAGATTTTTCGGAATATACCACGACAATCCCGAAGAAATTCCTGCGGCAGAACTACGCTCCGAAGCATGCATTACCGTAGACAATGAATCAGACAATGCAGGAGTGGTAAAGTTTAAAGATGTGCCGGGTGGCAAGTTCGCTGTAACAACACACCTCGGACCTTATACAAACCTTGCTGAGTCATGGATGGAATTCTATATGAAATGGCTGCCGACAAGCGGCATGGAACATGCTGAAAGCCCTTGCTACGAACAATATATGAATGATCCTAACTCAACTAAACCTGAGCAGTTGGTTACTTTGCTGCTTATGCCTTTAAAATAATCCACTCTAAAAAGAATATCCCCCTTCTATATATATAGAAGGGGGATACGAGTAATATCAAAGTTAAAATCTAAAACTCAAGATTCTTAGGAGTTCTCGGGAAAGGTATTACGTCGCGGATGTTAGTAACTCCGGTGAGCATCATAAGCATGCGCTCAAATCCCATTCCGAATCCGGCATGCGGCGCGGTTCCGAAACGGCGGCTGTCCAGATACCACCAGTAATCTTCTGTTTCCATTCCCGTCTCTACAATTCTGCGCTCAAGCACATCAAGTCTTTCTTCACGCTGGGAACCACCAACAAGTTCACCGATTCTCGGAACCAGTAAATCCATGGCGGCAACAGTTTTACCGTCATCATTCAGGCGCATGTAAAAAGGCTTAATTTCAACAGGGTAATTATATACAATAACCGGCTTCTTAAAATGCTCTTCGGTGAGATATCTCTCGTGTTCAGTTTGCAGATCAAGGCCGTATTCAGGTTTGAATTCAAACTTTTTCGCTTTTTTGCAATTCTTCAAAAGCTCTATTGCATCAGTATAAGCAACACGCTCGAAGGTGTTCTCTGAAATATTCTTAAGAGTATCCATCAGAGTTTTATCAACGAATTTAGCAAACAACTGAATATCATCAGCGCACTTATCAAGAATATGACTGATGAGATATTTAACCATCTCTTCACTGAGATCCATATTATCTTCAAGATCGGCAAAAGCCATTTCTGGTTCAATCATCCAGAATTCAGCTGCATGGCGCGGCGTATTGGATTTTTCAGCACGGAAAGTCGGTCCAAAAGTATAAACGTTACCAAGTGACAGCGCATACATTTCGGCTGAAAGCTGCCCTGATACGGTTAAATGGGATTCTTGGCCGAAGAAATCATTCGCGCCCTGCTCTGCTTTGCCAAGCTTGGCAAGTGAGCTGTGGTCAAGAGAAGTAACTCTGAACATTTCTCCTGCACCTTCGCAATCTGAGCCGGTGATAATAGGAGTATGAACATAGAAAAAACCTTTATCACGGAAAAACTGGTGTACAGCAAAAGAAAGCTCGGAACGTATGCGGAACATAGCTCCAAATTTATTTGTACGGGGACGAAGATGAGCAATTGTCCTCAAGAATTCATCTGAATGGCGTTTTTTCTGAAGCGGAAATGTTTCCGGATCAGCAACACCCAGTAATTCAACTGACTTACCGCGAACTTCCCACTTCTGTCCTTTACCCGGAGACTCGATAAGCTCTCCAACCACACTGACAGAAGCTCCGGTATATATATGTTCCAGAACAGCTTCTATTTCAGGAGTATGATCAATGATAACCTGAATATTCGTGATGCAGGAACCATCGTTTACTTCCAGAAATGAAAACCCTTTACTATCGCGCTTTGTACGGACCCATCCTTTGATAATTATCTCGGATACTGGGCCTTCCGCATTCAAAGCTGCCTTTATGCATGTTCTTTTCATAAAAAGTCTCCATTAATTGCGTTTTGCACAGATGTATATGTAAGATGAGTAAATTTCAACAAACTTGTTTATCACTATATATATAGTGATAAAAAGGGTAAGCCAGCACATTGATAAAAGCAACCGGGGTCGTAACCTATGGATAGTTGCGTATCGGCTCCGACTGCGCTATCTTCCGCTGTTCAAAATAGATTTTAAAGGGGATTTCAATGGGATTCTTTTCTAAAGTAAAAAAATTATGGGTCAGCCCGGAAGAAAGAGCCGCGAAAGCTCTCAAAGAATATTTAGGTGAAGCGGACCAGCCCGATCAAAAAATTGAGCCGGAAGCTCCTGCACAACAAGAAACTCCTGCGCCGCAAAAAGCAGTTGAGTTCGAACCCAAGGCAGAAGTTACACCAACACCTGCGCCGGAACCAGCACCGGAACCAACTCAGGAACCTGTCTCCGCTCCAGTAGTTGAAACAGTTGCAGTTCCTGAATCAGCCGGTAAAGCAAGAATTATCGAACCTGTCATGGCAACAGAAGCTAAATCTGATGCTGACAAGCCCCAATGGCAACGCGATCTTACCAAAGCTCTCCAGCAAGCTGATCCACGCCTTTCGGTCTGGCTCGATCTTATCCTCGACGGAATAGACACTGCCGGAGACGACCTCTGGGACCGTCTGACATTCCTGCTTAAAGCTCTTGAAGCTCCCGCAGATGAAGCTGATGATTTTGTTTCTCGCTTTAAAGAATGGCTCGACGACATGGACTACGAGCATGTTGACGAATTCCGCTCTGAATTGCAGTACCGCCTTGCTCTCGCTCTTGAACTGGAAGATGAAGAAGATGAACGAAGCCGTCTCTTTATTAAACTTTCCGAAGGATTGTCCAAAACAAGAGAACAGATTACCAAACGCCTTGACGCTCTTCTTTCAAGTCACAGTGCATTTGATGATGATTTCTGGGAAGAATTCGAAGAAATTCTGATCATGGCGGATGTTGGTTTCGAAGCTACCTCCGAGCTTGTAGAGCGCATGAAAACCAGAATCCGCAATAGCGGAGAAACAAACCCGGAAAACTTCAAAGACCTTCTTCGTGAAGAACTTGACGAAATTTTTAAACTTCCCAAACGTATTAAAGCTTTCAACCCGCCCGAAGTCGTAATGATGATCGGGGTGAACGGTGTCGGTAAAACAACGACCATTGCAAAAATCGCCCATCGCGAACAGATGCAGGGCCGCAAAGTTCTCATCGTCGCAGGTGATACATTCCGCGCCGCAGCTATCGGACAGCTTGAAATATGGGCTAAACGTGTCGGAGCAGGATTCTTCGCAAAAGACGAAGGGTCTGATCCAGCCGCAGTAGCATATGAAGCCATCGATTACGCAGTTAAAAACGGCTATGACCTCATGCTTCTTGATACAGCGGGAAGACTGCACACCAAAACAAACCTGATGGAAGAACTGCTCAAGATCAGAAGAGTTCTCGGTAAAAAGCACGACGAAGCTCCGCACCGCAGCATTCTGGTTATTGACGCAACAACAGGCCAGAACGCCATGTCTCAGACAAAGCTTTTCAACGAAGCAATCGGAGTGGATGAATTAATCCTCACTAAGCTCGATGGAACAGCAAAAGGCGGAATCATGATTGCCGTGACCATGCAGCACAAAATCCCCATCACCTTCATAGGGCTCGGGGAAAAAATGGAAGATTTGCGCCCCTTCAACGGTGCTGATTTTGCGAAGGCTTTATTGATGTAAAAGATTGGATATACGACAATAACAAAAGTCCCCTTGAAGCACACAGCTCCAAGGGGACTTTCTCTTTTATAATAATAAAATCAGCCTAACTTAATCCCAATCAGGTTCGCACTCGGCCTTGAATCCTTTAAAAGAAATAAGGTGATTGTGCAGATACATTTTGCCGTCAGCGGATGCTGTACCGTAAACAGTATCACCTACAATCGGGAATCCTGCGTATGCAAGGTGTGCTCTAATCTGATGACGCGCGCCCTTTGCAATTCTGACTTTCACAAGCGTAATGCCGTTACCGAGATCTGAAACGCGGTCAGCGTAACTCCATCGGAGTCTTTCTGCATCTTCGCTCAGCACTTTAGTTACAGTGCGTGAATCCGTATCCAGTTCTTTTTTGACAACAAACTCAGAATCAGGATTTCCGATAACTCTGGCGAAATATTCTTTCTCGACTTTTCCTTCCTCTTCATACTCTTTAAACAACCGGGCCTGTTCATGCCCGAATGCTACCAGCAATATTCCAGAGGTTGAATGATCCAGTCTGTTGACCAGAATCGGTGTTTTCTCCATGAAAAGTTCATCGAGACAATCCTGCGCGGAACATTCCATGCTTCCTGCAATCGAAGCTGAATGCATTCCAGCTGGTTTAAGGACTGCGGCATAATCGTCAGTCTCCGCAATGATAGAAAGATGCGGCAGAATATCTTCGGTGCTGGTGGCGTCGGTTCTTTCAAACAGTACGATTTCTGCGCCCGTAAACATTTTAAGACTGGGTTTTGCGCTCCGTCCATTTACAGTAACCAGACCATTTTCAACAATTCTTCTGCGCTGGCGCAAACCTGTTTCGGGAAGTAACACAATCAAAAATTTATCGAGCCGCAACCCTTCATCATTTTCCGTTGCAACTACCTTTGAACATTCTTTTAAATTCTTATTATCCACAATTAATCTCCTGACGTTTTACGCCTCTATCCTGCGATAGGTCTTTGACGATGCGAGGGAAAGAGCATACAACTTTGACACTCAATCCAACTATAAAATTTTAAATTAAACTACTATTTTTTAATATCAAACCAGAACATTAGAGGGCCACACGTGAACTTAAGAGGTTGCATACTAATACTTATAGCTGCGGTCATGTGGAGCCTTATCGGGCCTGTTTCAAAATTCCCGCTTGAACAAGGAATTCCCCCGCTGGAAAACGCATTCTGGAGAGCTCTCTTCGCATGGATACTTTTCGCTGTCCATGCTTACCGTATGCGCGCATTCAAAATAGCCCCTAAAGACATCCCATCTGTAATCTGTTTCGGGATAGTCGGAATTACAGTTTTTTACGGTTCTTATCAGCTCGCGGTACAAGGAGTAGGCGCCGCCCTTGCTTCAGTACTTCTTTATACGGCTCCGGCATGGGTTGCATTCATGTCATGGCTTTTCCTAGGCGAAAAAATGGGGCCGATTAAATTATGTGCTCTTTCCATGACAATCATCGGAGTTGTCTGCGTATCACTCGGGCCTCAAATTTTCGGAACCGGAAAAGAATTAGCCTTCACATGGTTCGGCCTTATGTGCGGCCTGACATCCGGATTCTCATACGCACTCTACTTTATTTTCGGCAAAACATTATTCTCCCGATATACAACCCCGACTATCTTTCTATACGCCCTTCCAATCGGAGCAATAGGACTTCTTCCCTTTTTCGAATTCCATCATAAAACTCCCACGTCCTGGATATGTCTTATCACACTTGCGGTAGTTTGTACCTACGTGTCATATACCCTCTATTATGTAGGTATGCGATGGCTTGAAGCTACAAATGCGGCAGTTATTGCGACAATTGAGCCAGTAATGGCCGCCATACTCGCTTGGTGGTGGTGGGATGAAAGTTTCGACTGGACCGGATATCTCGGAAGCATGCTTATCGTTTCAGCCGTACTCATTATTATTATGGAAGGGAAAATTATGTCCCGCGTGCTAAGACCGCAAACTGAGACAATATAACTCAATAGCTTAAAAGGTTCTCATAATGCTCAAACAGGTTAAAGCTTCCGCCGGATCTGGTAAAACCTACGAACTTACCGCACGCTTTTTATCTCTTCTTGCCGGATCACAGGAAGAAGATTCAATTCCCGTCTGTAAGTCATCGCAGGCCAAAGGTTACTGCTGGCCGGAAATAATGGCTGTAACCTTCACCAATAAAGCCGCCGCTGAAATGAAAGAAAGGGTCGTACGATCTTTAAAGAACAGAGCACTGGACATAGAAGGTGACGGGCTCGGCAAAGACTGGACTCCCGGTGCAGCCAAAAGACAGCTGACGCCCATTTTACAGCGCTATAATAGACTCAACATCCGAACCATCGACAGCCTATTAAATCTGCTGGTCCGTATTTTTGCCCTTGAACTGGGATTAAGCCCCGAATTTGAACTCCTTTTCGACCCTGCCACCCTTTTTGAACCTAACTTCAATAAATTTCTGACCCACTGTGAAGAAGGCGATGAGTACCGTAAAAAATTGATGGATGATGCGGTTGAAAGTCTTGTTATCAAAGAAAACAAACAAGGATTCTGGCTGGCTGAACAAATGCGGTTCAGATTAATCAGGATTCTTGAACACGTTCTGGAATGTCCGGGCGAAAGGCTTACCGATCAGGAAGAAATAGCCGGACTGCTTCAATCCCATTTTGATAAATTCATGAAGGCTGTTTCCACCATGTCTTCATTAATAGAGAGTGAAAGCATCGCCGCCTCAAGCCATCTTCTTAAATATCTGGCTCACGCAGCATCTCTTGATTTTATGGGAGAGCCTAAAGAATCGACAATGCTCTCAAAAGAAAGTTTTGTGGATTGCGTAAATAAAAAATCCAAAGGCGATATAAACTCGTTCCATGAAAAAATTTACGAAGACCTGAAAAAAGCACACACACTTTACCGTGACCAAGCCATGATTTTGCGCGGAGCATATGCACTTGCCCCGTTCGTAAGAATCGTCGAAGAAATCCGTGACGACATCATTGAGTATCAATCCCTTCACGGAATGCTGCTCAGTTCATCACTTCCACGGGTAGCATCATATGTTTTACAAAACGGTGAAGCCCTGCCGGATGCGTTCTGCCGCATGGGATCGAGATTGCATCACCTGCTTGTTGACGAATTTCAGGACACGAGTCTTGCGCAATGGAACGCAATGATCCCGCTCGCTGTCGAGTGCTTATCCAAAAACGGCAGCCTGTTCTATGTAGGTGATGTAAAACAAGCTATTTACAGCTGGCGGGGCGGAAGATCTGAGCTTTTTGATGAAATAGCAGACGAGCCGGAACTTGCCGCACTTTCAGAATTTACTCCCGGACACCTTGATTACAACTGGCGCAGCCTTGAAAAAGTTATCGAGTTCAATAACTCTTTCTTTGATGCTCTTGCCGATTACGATGTTGCAACAGATTTAGCAGAAATTCTTTATCCGAACGGACCGGAAGATCAACAGACAGAGCTTACAGAAAAAATTGTTTCATCCTTTGAAGGAGCCTCGCAGCAACTTCCGCCCAACCAGCCTCGCGAAGGTGGATATGTTAAACTGCTAAAACTTTTTTCCGAAACTTCGTCAGAAATAGAAGCGGAAACAAAGCGTAATTTCAACATACTTATGGACGACCTTTGCCCACGCAGAGAATTCAAAGACATATGTGTACTTGTCCGTTCCAACGGGCATGCCCAGCTTGTCTGTGACTGGCTGGTGGAAAAAGCAATTCCGGTGATCACTGAAAACAGCCTTCAGCTCGACCGTCATCCCGTTGTGCGGCAGATTGTATCACTGCTTAAATTTCTCGATTATCCGCAAGACGATCTTGCATTTCTGGAATTTATTTGCGGAAAGGAAGTTTTCCAGCGCATTTCGGCTATCTCTAATGAGGAAATCGTCAATTGGCTGGGATCAAGAGATAAAGGACCGCTCTACCGCCGTTTCTCAGAAAAATTCCCTGACTTTTGGAATTATCACATTTCGCCATTTCTGCGTAAATCCGGCCTGATGACTCCTTACGATCTGGCGAGCGAGATGATTTCGCGCTTCCAAATCATAGAAAACAGCCCGCAGGACGAACTTTATATTCGTAGATTTCTGGAAGTCGTGCATCTTGCGGAAGAAAAACGCGGCACATCACTCGCCGCTTTCCTCGATTTCTGGGAAATATCATCAGCAGAAGAGAAAGTGCCTCTCCCTGAATCAGTCAATGCTGTACGCATCATGACCATCCACAAATCAAAGGGACTTGAATTCCCGGTAATAATCGTTCCCTTTCACAACTGGGCGGTATCAGGATCAGATACCACGTTCACCGACATTGAAGTGGACGGTAAAATTCTGCTAACCCCCATGAGCAGTGCTCTGGGTGATACTTATTATGAAAACCGCACCCGCATGTTCACTGAACAGCTCAACTTATTATATGTTGCATGGACCAGAGCAGGAGATGAGTTATATGGATTCCTGCCGTCTGAAAAAGTTAAAAGCGTAACTCCGGCCCTTTCCGCCATTGAAACAATCCTTGAAGGACGTTTTAATGATCTGGGACTGCTGGAACACGGAACCGCTCCCGTAAAAATTGAATCATCAATAACAAGCGAATCTCCACAGGAAAATAATCCTGAACCGAAAAATAACCCTGAACAGGGAGAACTCAACCAGACAGACGCAGACCATGTGGACGGTTCAAAATATTCTGAACTGCAATCACCGGAACTTATGGCATGGCTTCCAAGACTTAGAGTTTACCGCCATAATTTAGAGGATTATTCCTACGATGCCCGTATGCGCGGCGAACTTGCACATAAGGCTATGGAAAATCTTATCCTCACTGGCGACGATGAAGCGGACAGCTTACGAAGCACCGAAGCGGCATTTGCACAATTTCCCGCCATTGCCGATGAACGCGAAAAAATCATTCCCGAAGTTGCAGCCATGACAAGCTGGGCCATATCCGTTGAAGATGTGCGCGCCGCCATTGAACGCGGAAGACCGGAAGTAGCCATTATGGACCGCAAAGGTGAGACACACCGTGCGGATTTACTTCTGCTCGAAGAAAACCATGCACTGGTGGTTGAATACAAAACAGGCTCCCCGTCTCCTGAAAATGAAAAACAAGTTAAAAGATATTTAAGGTTGCTGAAAGAAATGTACGGAAATCAAAAAGAATTGCGGGGACTCCTTGTCTACCTTGATGAAAAGTTCACACGGGAGGTTATGATATGACCACCCGCTCACCTTTCACCGTTATTTCGTGGAAAAAAGATTTCATCGAAAATTTCAGTTCTATTTTAATAGATGAATCTGACGGCGATCTAAGCAATACAATTGTTATTGTTCCGCATCACCGACCAGCCAGATATTTAAAAAAAGCTCTTGCCGCTTCGGACGATCTTCCGAAACCCTGCATTCTGCCTGAGATTTACTCTTTTTCAGACTTTGTAAGTTCACTCATGCCGAAACTTACGGGAACTTTCCCACGCAGAATCGGCAAGCTTGATCAAGTCGGACTGCTCTTTAACATAATCGAAGGACTTCGGGGGGAATCAACCGGCCTGTTATCCAAACTCCCTGTTGACCTGCAAAAGTTTTTCCCTTGGGGTACAAGGCTCGCTTCCTTGCTGGAAGAAATGCTCCGGCAGGACGTTAAACCCCGCAACTTGTCTATGCTTCAAGGTGAAGTGCTCGACTGGGCAGCCGCCCTGCTGGAAGAAATAGAACTGATTTTTATAAAATATGTAGAAGCCCTCGAACGAAGAGGCTGGTCCACCACGGGACTTGAAAACCGCAATCTGTCCCAAAATCTGGATAAACTGGATAACATTTTAGAAGGCAAAAAATTGTACCTTGCCGGATTTTATGGTCTCAGTGGAGTTGAAGATAAATTTTTCCATCATCTCTGGGATAATTTAGATTTGCGGATCATCTGGCACAGCGACCCGGCTTTAGCCTTAAGAGAACAAGGACATTTCGCAGTAAAAGAACATCGTAACTGGATGCGAAACTGGAAAGCCGAGGCTGTATCAGATGATATATCCGAAGACAGTTGCGCTCTGCCCGAACTAAAATTCTTTGAAGGATTCGATCGCCATTCACAACTTTGCGCCATGCGTGAAGAACTTTCCACCGGTTCATATGAAGGATGCGCAGTGGTTTTGCCGGACACTTCACTTTTACTGCCCGTTATGCACCATCTGCCCGAGCATGATATAAATATCAGTATGGGGTATCCGCTTAAACGCTCCGCATTGAACGGTCTTCTCGAAGCGATTTTAAAACTTCAAGAAAATAAAAACGGTAAAACTTATTACTGGAAAGATATTTTAGCTCTGATCAGGCACCCTTACTTAAAAATGCTTGAAATTAATGACGAGCAACCGCTGAGAACAATTTTTCATCAATGGGAAACAGTGCTCAGAAGTGGTTCACCTTATGCCGATCCAAAAGAATTTATTCCGGTATACAGCGATGAAAACGGAAATCTTATTGATAACTCCGACACAACAGAAGAATTGCGAACCGAAGTTCTAGGACTCTGCATTGACGGCTTTGCAAAAATTACAACTCTCGAAGAACTTGCCGACAGTTTACAACATATGGCGGAAATGCTCCGTTTACGCGGCGGAACGTTGTGGCAGAGATATCTGCTCGACTCGGAATGTCTGTTCCGTCTGATGAATGAAGTTATTCCTGAACTTCGCGAAAGCTCCATCAGTGAAGAAAATTTTGGACAATCATTATCCTTTTCGATATTCCGGCAGCTCCTTTCATCACAGCGGGTATCCTTTGAACCGGACCCTATCTCCAGCATGCAGGTACTTGGGATGCTTGAAAGCAGGCTGCTTAACTTCAAACGGACTTTCATTCTGGACACTGTAGACGAAAAAATTCCCGGAACAGATCCTTATGATCCGCTTCTGCCGGATCAGCTGAGATATCTGCTGGATCTTCCTGATTCGCATGAACGGGAAAGCGTTGCTACATATAACTTTTATCGACTTATCATGGGCAGTGAAGAATCGTGCATATTTTATCAGAGCGGAGTTCAGCCCGGCCTGCTTGATTCAAAAAGCGTGCGTAGCCGATTTGTTGAACAGCTTCTCTGGAAACTTGAGCAGAAAGCTAAAAAGATAATCACCCCCGGTGAAAACTTTCCTTTAAAAGCAATCAACTTTCCAGTGGGAGCAATACTAAATATCCCCGAACCGATAGCAAAAGAGCCTGTTGCCGAAAAACTTGAGGACATGCTTAAACATAAGGGTCTCTCGCCTTCAGCTATTGATTGCTACGTAACTTGCCCCAAACTGTTCTTTTTCCGCTACCTGTCAAACGTAAGGGAAAGCGCTACGGTTGATCTAGACGGAGACCGCGCTGGTTTCGGTGAGCTTATTCATTCAGTACTGAAAGATTTTCTGACTCCGCATCTGGGCATTGAAATTTGCGGTAAGGATTTAAACTTCAGTGAACTGAATGAACTTTTCATGATGCGTCTGGAACGGGATTCACTTTACCCTAATCTGCCCTATGACATTAAAAAATCACTTGAACATGCTGGTAAAAACAGGCTCACCTTATTCCTTAAAAATATCGGACAGACAAAAGTTATTGCTTTGGAATCAGACGCACAGGCAATTCTGACTCTTGATAAGTATCCGGTAAAAATTCACGGTAGAATTGACAGAGTGGATAGCCGTGACGACTCTAGGTACGTTATTGATTATAAAACAGGGCAGTTACACATGCCCCGCAAATCATTCTGGAAAAATTCAGAAATTTGGACTCCGATATTGGAAGACCCGCAAAGTTTGTATCACGACTCTGCCGAGTTTTTAGAAAAAATAAAATCAAGTGCCGACAGCCTTCAACTTCCCCTTTATTTATTGATGGACCATCAAACTTCATCAGTAATGCCTCGTCAGGCTGCGCTTGTTGAACTTGTAAAAAGCGGCCACGAAAAATTTCTATTCGACTCCAAAACGGATGAAGAAGAAAGAATTGATATTATAGGCACAAAAATTCCTGCTCTTTCAACGTTCATCATTAATAATATGATCTGTGAATCTGAATTTAAAGCCATCCGCTCCGCACAATGCAATTGGTGTTCATACCGCGAAGCATGCGGAGCATAGAATGTATAAAAAAAGAAACACGCCTAATAAATATTAAAGGAATAAGCTAATGAAAACCGTTGAAATTATGATCTGCGGCGCAGGTATCGTCGGCTTGACAATCGCACGCGAACTGATCTCCAGAGGGCACAAAGATATTCTTATCATTGATAAAGAAACTGAAGTTGCCAAACACGCCTCTGGACGTAACAGCGGAGTACTGCACGCCGGTATCTATTATGCTCCCGGCAGCCTGCGCGCCAAATCGTGTCTCTCAGGAAATTTTAGAATGAAGGCTTACTGCAAAGAAAAAGGGCTGCCTTTACTCGAAAGCGGAAAAGTTATCGTTGCCAAAAACGAATCTGAAATTCCCACTCTGCACGAACTTTATGACAGAGCTACGGCAAACGGCGCAAAAGTAGAACTGATAGACGAAGAAAGACTCTCCCAAATAGAACCCAATGCTAAGACGTGTAAACAGGCTCTTTTTTCACACTACACAGCAGTAGTTGATCCCCGCGCAGTAATGAACTCTCTCTACAATGATCTATTACAAAGCGGTAAAGTAACTTTCATGCTCGGAACAAGTTTCATCACTGCAAAAAAGAACAATCTGATTATTACAGATAAAGGTGAAATCAGCTGCGGTATGTTTATCAACTCCGCCGGTGCTTACAGTGACAAAGTAGCCAGACATTTCGGCTTCGGCGAAGGATACCAGCTTATTCCTTTCAAAGGCATCTACAAAAAGCTTAAAAAAGACAAAGCAGATATAATCCGGGGCAGTATCTATCCGGTACCGAACATTAAAAATCCATTCCTCGGTATACATTTTACCCGAAGTGCAACCGGAGACGTTTACTTAGGACCGACTGCAATCCCCGCATTCGGCAGAGAAAACTATGGCATATTGAAGGGACTGGACAGCGAGGCTTTCAGTATTATATTAAGGGATACGATTCTGTTTATGAAAAATCCTAAATTTCGTGCCATCGCCTTTGAAGAACCTCGCAAATATTTTTTCAGTTGCTTTTTCAATGATGCAAAAGAATTGGTCAAAGAACTAAGCCCGGATGATATTGAAAGTACACCTAAAGTAGGAATCCGCCCGCAACTTGTGGACATAAAACGAAACGAACTTGTAATGGACTTCCTGATCGAAAGTGACGACAAAAGTGTACACGTACTTAATGCAATATCTCCAGCATTTACCAGTTCCATGTTCTTTGCAGAAATGATAGTAGACAAATACATACATTAAAGAATGTTTCATTCTGGAAGTTTAAAAGAAACAGACAACATCATCTGCAATAAATTCAAAAGTAAAAAACACTTGACTTAAAAGCTCATACAGGAAAAAACTTTGCTCGAACTATAAACTGTTCAAAGTCATTGCATCAGACCTAAAAAGGCTTGCAAATTACTTGAAAAAAGAGAAGAATTTATAAACTTTAGTTCACTATTTGAACAGTTTATCAAAATATATAGACAGGAGAACTTAGTAATGAAGCTTCCCCAACTTAAAATTGGCGACCTAGTTGCCAGAGTGCCCATCGTTCAAGGCGGAATGGGCGTAGGAATATCTCTTTCCGGTCTCGCTTCAGCTGTTGCCGAAGAAGGCGGAATAGGCGTTATTGCTGCTGCAATGATCGGCCTTACCAGCTCAAAGCCGAACAAAAGTGCGCCAGAGGCACAAAGCGAAGCACTCGCTGACGAAATACGAAAGGCCAAGGCTAAAACCTCCGGCATCGTCGGAGTAAACATCATGGTTGCTCTGACAGATTTCGCAGCACAGGTGAGTACTTCTGTAAAAGAAGGCGTTGATGTTATTTTTTCCGGCGCTGGACTTCCTTTAGATCTTCCAAAATATCTTGTAGACGGCGCTAAGACTAAACTAGTCCCTATTGTTTCATCTGGAAGAGCAGCTTCAATCATCTGCAAAAAATGGATATCCAAATTCGACTACATTCCCGACGCATTTGTCGTGGAAGGCCCCAAAGCGGGCGGTCATCTTGGATTTCACCGCGACCAGCTTGATGATCCTAAATTTTCCCTTGAATCAATACTTCCAGAAGTCCTTGGCGCTGTTAAAGTGTTCGAGGAAAAAACGGGTAAAACTATCCCCGTTATTGCAGCCGGCGGCATCTACACCGGTGAAGACATATGCAAGTACATTAAAATGGGCGCAGCAGGTGTTCAGCTTGGAACAAGATTCGTAGCGACTCACGAATGTGATGCAAACGAAAAATTCAAGCAGGCTTATGTTGATTCTACTAAAGAAGACATGACTGTAATTCAAAGCCCTGTAGGTTTACCGGGAAGAGCTATTAAAAACGACTTTCTTGATGCTGTTTCCGCAGGCAAGAAAACTCCTTTTAAATGCTCATTCAAATGCCTTAAAACTTGTCAGGTTGAAACTACCCCTTACTGCATTGCATCAGCACTTATCAGCGCACAGCGCGGTAAATTGAAATATGGTTTTGCTTTCGCAGGGGCAAATGCTTACAGAACCCAAAAAATAGTCTCTGTTAAAGAGCTCATTGCTGAACTCAAAGCAGAATTCGAAGTGGCTTGCCCAGCTTAGCCAAGAATAATAGAATAAAAAAAGGCGTTCCAGATGGAACGCCTTTTTTTTTGCCATACGCTGTGCAATATATCAAAAAACTATTTTCCCTTAGCCTTTTTAGGCTCTTTAGGACTTTCTTCGGTTGCACTTTTTTCAGCAACCGGTTCCGCTTTAGGTGCAGCTTTCTTAGCGGCTGCTTTTTTAGGAGCAGATCTTTTACGTGAAATTATCGACTCAAGCTTCTCAGCGGCTGCCTGAGTTTCAGATCCAGCCCCCAGAAAATGCATTTCACCTGCTGGAGAAATCCAATGCCATCCTTCAGGCTTTTTTAAAATTCTTGCGCCCTTTGAATCAAGAAAATCTTTGTATGAAGATTTTTCAAGAGAATCATCAATCTGTTCAGTAAGTTTTTTATTTTCTGCCATCACCTGCGTATGACGAAAAATTTCAAACGCGCTATGAATCAGATCAAAAGCTGGTTCAATGCTTTCGCCTTTTTTGGAAGAAAGTTCCTTCTCAAGCTGAGCTAAATCTTTTTTCAAACTGCGGATTTCAAAAAGAGCTGCATTTCTCGCCGAATCACTGTTAGCCTCAATCGCATTTGTAACTGCGGCTGCCGTCTGCTTTTTCATAGATCCTCCTCCAAGGTTGATAAATTAAAATTTCCTGCGATTACTCATCGCTTCCATCAGATTTTCTACTTACAGAACCACTTTCTGATAAAGGATGCGCCTTATCGTAAACATTCATAATATGCTGTAAATTCAGATGAGTGTATCTCTGAGTAGTCGTAAGATTTTCATGACCTAACAATTCCTGAACGGATCGCATATCCGCGCCGGATTGAAGCATATGCGAGGCAAAACTATGTCGCAACATATGCGGATGAACTCCGCCTTGCAATCCGGCCTCTTCGGCCATGCGTGCGAGAATTCGATTGACTTGTCTTCGATTAATACGCCCGCCTCTATTGCCCACAAAAAGAGCTGTCTCTTCAAGCGCAGGTCCAAGCTCTTCTCTGACAGTGAGATAAGAATCAATAGCCTCGCGGGCTGTGTCACTAAGCGGAGAAAGACGTTCTTTGTTTCCTTTTCCCGTAACTCTGACAAGCCCGGAAGAGGTATCCACATCATAAATGCCGAGAGAAATAGCTTCGCTGACACGCAATCCGGAACCATACAAAAGTTCAGCTATAGCATGATCCCTTTTATCTTCAGGTTCCACCCCGCACTTTGAATCAAGCAGATTTATAGCTTGATCAACATTCAATGAACGCGGTTGCCTAACCTCTTGTTTAGGATTGCGTATACCTGCCATAGGGTCATTCGTAATAAAACGATGACGCGTCATGTATTTAAAAAAAGAACGAAGCGTGGATAACTTTCTGGAAAGCGTACTTTTAGCAAGTTTGCGGCCATGCAGTTTAGCAAGAAATCCCCGGACATGATCAACCGAGATTTCAACTAGATTTGAAAGAGAGTGCGAACGGGTAGAAAGGAATTCTTCGAATTGAATCAGATCTTTTTCATAAGAACATAGTGTAGCCTTAGAACACCCTTTCTCAATATCCATATGAGTAAGAAAGATCTGAACTGGTTCCGGCATTACATTACGGGGTCCGGCGGTCGAGGACATAATTACTCTTTGGATTTTCTTTTGCTTTCTTCTTAAGCCCCATCGCTATAGCTGAGGCTTCTCCGAAATGCTTGAGTTTGCCATCAATATTAAAAACAACCGCAATAGAAATTGCCATAAGCGGAAAAGTCTGCACCACTCCCTGTCTATCGGTTGAAACAATAGTCTTTCTTTTGCGATCTTCAATATCGTAAAAATTGGGAACAATACCATCAAAAGAAAAAATAATTCGCTTACAGGCTTCTTCAACAATGTCAGGGGAAGTAATTACAACAAAATCGTCACCACCGACATGACCGACAAAAGTCTGCTCTCCGACAAAACCTCGAACCGTATTCACGATTATTCGCGCGGTCATACTTAAAACTTCATCTCCGCGAGAAAAGCCGTACTTATCGTTGAACGATTTAAAATAATCCAAATCGCAATAGGCTAGCGCAAAATCTTGGTTTTTATCTATAAGAGTCTGAATTTTATTAATAATAGAAGTGTTGCCGGGAAGTTTAGAAAGCGGATTTGCATCCAGCGCACGCACGGCCCGGCAAAGAGTTAAATTTACTCTTTCCCGCACAATGGGTCTAAAGAAAGGACGTACAATAAAATCATCAACTTCGATTTCATTCCAGTCCCAAGGGGTTGAGAGGTCCTTTTCATCAAGGCATATAATGACAGGAAGTTGCCGGTAAACATTTTCGCTTTTAACAAGTCGCGCAACTTCTGATGCGGAAATATCGGTGACTCTGTTATCAACTATAAGTAAATCAGGCGGGTTATTGAAAATATCTTCAATGGCTCCCCGAGCCTGACTATAGCAGATAAACTCGAGAGTTTCTTCGGACCAGATGTCTCTGAGCAACTCTTTAAACTTATTATCCGATGAAATCAGGATACATTTATGTTTAGTCAGGCCCAACAGACCGTGATTATTATTCTTGTCCATGAAGTTACGATTAGCACCACTGATGCGCTTCGTCAAAGCACAACTGCATAACGATACACAAAAACAAGAATTTATTATCTAAAATCACGAAAATAGAGAATCAAACTAGAAAAATTATTCACTTTAGAATGTAAGCCCTGAAATTTCCACAAATTGTTCTGAAAGCTCATCCATTACAGGTTCAAGATCTTTCATTTTAAGCTTCAAAATTTTCATGGCAGCCGGTTTAAAGTAAGAGATTTGATCATCTCCTCCGTTACCATATTCAAAAAGGCGAACCAGAAAATCCCCGACATGAACAACCGCTGCTGTCTGCTGATAAAATTGAGCTCTGTCAGGGTGATGATGATAAGTCATAGCCTCTCTGACGTTCGGAGGAAGATTCCAATGCCGCGCAAGCCATGCGTTAATTCGGTCATGCCCGAAACCAAGCACAACTTTTTCTGCATCATAATAGCAAAGATTTTTTTCCCGCACAGTCATGCAGATTGCTTCATTAAGTTCAGGTAATTGAACTGCGGTTACAACTTTTCCTAAATCGTGCAGCAGACCTGCAACAGTGAACTCTTCAGGATCTTCAAAACCGGCAGCTTTTGCAATCGCACCACTAGCTAAGGCACATCCAAGGCTATGTTCCCAAAGACCGGACATGGCCTTCTGGATCATATCAAAAACCGAAGTTGAAATAATAATACCTTTTATGACATTCAAACCAAGCAGAACAAGAGCATGCTGAATTGTTGTAATACGACCGGGGAATCCGTAAATAGGAGAGTTAACCATTTTCAAAACTTTAGCAGATAAGACCTGATCCTGTGAAATAACCTTGGCAACCTGCTCTGTGGAAGAATTCGGGTCATCCACAAGTTTTGTAACTTCATCGAGAACACTGGGTAGAGTAGGCAGGTCAGAAGTGGAAAGAATCTGTCCTTTTACGCTTGTTTTAAGATCCTGATCAGACATATTTAAAAATCCTCTCCCCTTTCGTCCACTTTTTCAGCTTCGTCAGCTTCAAGAGCGGAGGCCGCAGCCTGTTCTTCGGCTAATTTATAAGCTTCAGCTTCAGCCTTTTGCGCGGCTGCCTTGAGATTGAAATATTCTCTGAAAAAGCCTTTTACGCGAAACATCCATTTATCATTAGTATATCTTCTAAAAAGATGATCAAGACGCTCAGATTTTTTTCCCCATGAAGAATCACTTCCGTCGCCGAGATCAAGAGGATTTCCCTGCACAACAATACGCTCGACATTCATACTAACAAGCCTGCTAATGATGCCTTCAGAAAGCTCAAGCCCTTCAGCAAGTACTACCATCCCGTTATCACGAGCAACGGGTTTTGCCAGTTTCATCCCCGGCTCCGCAAGTTTCACTGGAATTTTCTGCATCAGTCGAACATCTCCTAATCATATTAAAACAAATAAAATGCAGGCTAAGCCGTCATATCAAAATATCGGACCGCCCTTAGCAACGCTTTATATCATAGTACATGCCGGGAAAGTGCACAACGATTCCCTTCACTTCCATACCAAGTAAAACCGCTCCTGTTAAGGCTACATCAACGCCTGATTTACGCGCGACTTCGTCAATATGAAGTTTTCCTTCTCTATCAAGCGTGCGCGCAATCTCCTGTTCATGAGGGTCCAGTGCGTCAATATCCAAAACAAACTTAACACTTTCAGATTGCTTTACGGAATTATTTTCCTGACTCGTATTTTTATTAAAACTGTGGACCGCACGGGGAGTTTTTATTTCAGAAACAGGCACAAACTCTTTTTTAGAATTCGCTTCCAATGAATGCCCGATGGTTATTAAAACATCATCCACAGTTTCAACAAGAGCTGCGCCTTCTTTTATAAGCTTAAGACACCCTGAATAATTTTTACTACCCAAAGGGCCCGGCAGAGCCATAACTTCACGCCCCTGTTCAGCGGCGAGCCTTGCAGTTATCAGACTGCCGCTTTTAATATCAGCTTCAGCCACAAGCACCCCCGCACTCAGCCCGCTTATAATACGATTTCGAAACGGAAAGTTGCCACTATAAGGACGAGTTCCCGGTGAAAATTCAGATACGATCAAACCGTTTTCAATAAGATTGCGCCTCAAACTAGCGCTGTTTTGCGGATAATCATCAATATCAAGCCCCGTACCTAAAACAGCAATGGATGAACCGATCCCTTTCAAAGCTTCTTGATGCGCGCAAGCATCTATCCCCCGGGCAAAGCCCGAGATGACGGTAATACCGACGGCAGAAAGCTCTCCTGAAATCTTTTGAGCATATTCCAGCCCCAATCGACTGCTATTACGGGAACCGACGATGGCAACCCCCGGATTTGCAAGAAGAGATGGATCTCCATAATAATACAGATAAGTTGGAGGGTCCGAAATTTCTTTTAACGAAGAAGGAAATCCGGGATGAGTCCATGGAAGGATTCCGAAGCTGAGCCGCATAACCTCTTTAAATTCTTTTTCCGCAGTGCTTCGCCAAACTTCCGCATGAGCAGCATCGGCTACATTTTCAGAGCAAAGATTTAAATCAGCCCAATTCGCGGCATCCTTTAATGCACTGTAAGCAGAGGGATAAGACTTTAAAATGCGCGACCATGACTTAGGCCCCAGTCCTGGAGTATGCCGTAAAGCAAGACATGCAAAATATTCTTCTTTAATATTCAACTGCGAGCCACCGCTAGCCAATTAGCCCTCAATTTCATTGAGTCTGCGGTTACCGATTTTAGCAGGATCGGATTTTGGATATTCATCAACAAGTGTTCGCAGGTAAAAAACAGCATTTTCTTTATCACCGAGTTTATCGTAAGCAAGACCTATTTTCAGCATTGCATCAGGAACTTTATTTGCTTTAGGAAAACGTCTGCTGACTTCTTTAAATTTTAAAATAGACTGAGCAAAACTTTTTTCAGAATAATAAGTTTCGCCTATCCAATAGAGTGCATTAGGAGCGAGCTTGCCGGAAGAATTGTTTTTTAAAAATTCAGTAAGCTTGGCACGAGCTTCCAGAGGCTTATCATTCATAACAAGACGAACTCCCTCCTGATAAAGGTCTGCCCCGTTACTGGATGAAGCCACACCCTGAGTCTGCGTATGTTCTGCATTTTCACCAGGAACATTCATCCAAGGCTTTTCTTCACTGCTTTCACTGCCACCGACAACAACAACTTCTTCTTCGACCGCAACAGGAACAGGGACAAGAGCCTGCTCTGCCTTCATAGCAGACATTTGCAGTTGAGCCTCTTTCAATTCAGCAATAGAGCTATCAAGCTCTCCAAGCCGTTCCTGAATTTTTTCAACCGCAGTCATTGTTTCAGCATGATTTTTATCTATATGATCCTTCTGTTCGCGTAACCCTTCTTTAAAATTCAAAAAATTCTCTTCAAGACTTTTTAACCGCCATTCTTCACTTGCACCCCAAGCGGGTTGCTCCGGCTGTTTTGCAGCAAAACAACCACTGATAGATAATGACAATATAAATATTGCAAGAATATGGAAATACTTCATCAAATGTCTCTCCAGATGAATTTTAAAAACAACGCAAACAGATCGTATAATTATAAAGCTCGCAAACAGGAATATTCAATTCAAATTTCAACTGATTCAAAATAGGCGACTTACAGCAATTTGGCAAGCTGATCGCCGATTTTACAGAAAGGCCGCACTCTTACCCTTGCTTCCGACCAGTTTTTAAGGCAAAAGTTCACAAAAAAGGTAAGCCGATTGTCATAAAATTTGATGAATACCTACTTTATTTTAAAATAAAAAGTTTTATCTACTTCTTATTTAACATTTTTTTCAAATTTAATAACCAATAAACTTTTTAGAAAAGATTTTATACTTTTTTTCTAGGGCTTGCTTTTCATAAAAAAGAATTTATCTGTTACACGACATCAATTTTTTTGAAGGATAAAGAAAATATGAACACTCTCATGGAACCATTAAGACTTACATCCCAGTTGTTGCCCAAAGCTTTAGGGGACTTTATAGCTCTTTCAGCCATCGGAGCACCGATTCTGGCTGTCATTTTAGAGATCACTGCAAAAGCTAGAAATAAAATTTTTTACGACAAATTAGCTAAGCAGATAGCATCCATGTCTCTGATTATGTACGTACTTTTTCTAGGTTGTGCAGCTGGAGCGGCAACTTACTTTACCCGTCAATTTGACTGGCTTACAGACTGGTTTATAAATCCGTCATCACCATTCATAATGGTATATATAACGGTAGGTTTTACTCTGGCAATGCTTCTTCCATATACATTGTTATGGAAATCCATGAAAAAAAACAAACCTGCCCATATACTGCTCGGTACATGTGCCGCGCTCGGCGGAATTTCCACTGTCCATGTAGTGACCATGACCATGAAAGTATTTTTCATGCAGCAGGCCGCAGCCCCTGTCCCAACCGTTCCGACCCTTCCTTTTATTAATCACTTTTTAGTCCTCCCCGGTCTTGCCGGGCTTTATTTGGCCGGACTGTATTTAATCATGTCCTTATCTTTCGCGGCAACCATAGGCGGACTTTATCTGGTTCTACGCCGCAATAAAGACGACTTCGGGCGAGACTACTATAAATTCTCTCTACCCGTCATTTCTAAATGGGCTTTGATCCCAACTCTTGCGCAACTCGCAGCCGTCACATTCATTATTATTTACCTATGCGGACCGACAAAAGAACTCCTCTTAGCAAACAATACTACCGCTATTTGTTTCGGATTATCAGCCGTTCTTACCCTTTTATGTTGTGCAATATGGATAGTCACATGGAAAAGTGCTACCCCGATGCGTCATAAAATAGGACTTACTCTTGCACCGTTTTTTACAATAATAGCTCACGCAACGGTCATGGCCGGAGCCATGAATCTTTATCTGACAATGTAAACAGATATAAAATAAGAATTATTAAGGTTCATCCGGTTTTACTGGATGAACCTTTTTTTATGTTCTGTTCCAATCTCAAAAAAATATTCAATTGAACAAAAAAACTCCCGGTGAAAGAATTCTTTCACCGGGAGTTTTATTTTGTATTACTTAACTTAATTTTATTGCAAAGACCCTTTGACAGTTGCCATGCTGTATATCTCATGAGGATCAAGGATAAGCACTACGCTTCCGTCCCCCATGATAGTTGCTCCTGACACACCTCTAAGATTAAATCGGCTTAGAAAGCGGCCCAGAGGTTTAATCACGATTTCCTGCCGTTCAAGCAGTCTATCTACTACGAGACCAAGCCTGCGTACATTGTCATGAATAATAACAACAGGGAGCACTTCTCTGTCAGGATCACTTACGGGTTGATCAAGAAGTTCTGCGAGTTCCGCAATACCTAAAACTTCTCCTCGCAGAGTGACAACCTTACGGTTATTAACTTCAGTCAGCCTTTCAGCTTCAATCTTAGTTGTTTCAGAAACGGCATCAAGTGGAATCGCATAATTTGCACCGTTAACCTGAACCATCAAGGCATCAATAATAGCTAGGGTCAAAGGCAGGGTAAGAGTAAACTTAGACCCTTTCCCGACTTCCGAAGAAATCTGAACAGTACCTTTAAGGTCTTTGATATTATTCTTAACAACATCCATTCCAACGCCTCGACCTGAAATGTCAGTAACCTTTTCCGCAGAAGAGAATCCAGGGGCAAAGATTAATTCAATTGCTTCGCGATCATCAAGGTTTCGTGCTTCTTCAGCAGAAATAACACCCTTCTTAATCGCGACATTACGCATTTTTTCAGGATCAATTCCGCGCCCGTCATCCTCGACCTCGATAGCGACAGAGTTACCTTTATGGTACGCGCGCAGCCATACATGACCTTCAGGAGTCTTTCCGCTGGCAATACGCTCTTCTTCCGGCTCAAGGCCATGGTCAACCGAATTTCGAATTAAATGAACCAAAGGATCGCCGATTTCCTCGACAACACTCTTATCAAGTTCAGTCTCTTCACCTTCAGTGATCAGCTCAACACGCTTATTACTCTTACGGCTGAGGTCACGAACCAATCGTGGAAATCTTGAAAATACAGTCTGCACGGCCACCATGCGAACCTTCATGATAGTATCTTGAAGGTCATCAGAAATTCTGGACAGTGCATACGTTGTTTCCGTTAACTGCTGAGCGACTATAGGAACTTCCAGATGCCCCTCTTCAAGACCTCGGGCGAGCATCGTATATCGACCGCGACTGATAATAAGCTCACCAATCAGATTCATCAAATGATCGAGCTTCTGATGGTCAACTCGAATAGTAGTCATAGCTTTCGGCTTAGTCGTTTTTTGAGCCGGAACTCCCACAGCAGAAGGAGCCACTGGCGCCGACTTAGGCTTTGGTGCTGGCTTGGCTACAGGCTTAGACTCGGACTTAGCTTTTGGCTTAGGCTCAGTTTTTGGCTTAGGCTCAGCTTTTGGCTCAGGCTTAGCTTTTGGCTTAGGCTCAGCTTTTGGCTCAGGCTCAACTTTTGGCTCAGGTTTAGCTTTTGGCTCAGGCTTAGCTTTTGGCTCAGGTTTAGACTCTGGCTTAACTTCAGGTTTAGTTGCTGACTCGGAAGAATCTTCTTCTCCCTTAAGTTCAGCCACAGCTGCAAAAATCATCTCTTCGATAATTCCGCATTCCTGCTGCAAAAGGTCCAGCATCAAACCAAAATCCATATCAGTTGAGCGGGCTTGATCTACAAGTCCGGCAGTACGTTCGGCATACTCTTTAAGATTATCAAAGCCCATATATCCGGCAGAATTTTGTATTGAAACAAGACTACGGAAAAGAGCATCAATATAGTCCTTCAGGCCGGAATCCTCGCCTAAAGTGGTCAGAGCAAGTGAAATATTATCCAGCTGTTGATGAACAGTCTGCTCAAAAATTGAAATATCTTCAGGATCGAGACCGTCTTCTACTGCTTCAGGTTCAAGAGCCAGATCCGGTTCCAGTTCCTGATCAGATTTCGACTCAGCCCCTAATCCCGAAGCTTCTTCAACTTCAGAATCAGCTCTTTCAACCGGAAGCACTTCTCCGCTTTCAACCGCATTCTGAAGAGGGTCGACAAGCTGAGCTATATCCAACGGCTGAACTTCTCCGGTAGAAGGAGTCACATGAGCAATCAACGACTCAATGCCATCCACAACAGCAAGAAGTAGATCGATCATATAGTGAGTAGCATTAACCTCACCTTTACGAACTTTATTAAGTAAAGTTTCAGCTTCATGAGTTAACGAATTAAGCTCACGAAATCCGATAATCCCACTGTTTCCTTTCAGGTTGTGAAAATATCTAAAAATATCGTTTATAAGATCATCATTGCCTTCGGGATCCTGTTCAAGCTCAAGAAGACCTCTTGTGAGATTTTCAATTATTTCGTGAGCTTCTTCAAGGAAATCAGCCAGATGTCCATCTCCTACAGTAGTAAGATTGTATGGTTCTTCATCTGGATTGACTATAGCAACAAATTGATACGATTGCTTACGGTCAGAAGATTCGGGAATAGCAGGCTCCTGCACCATTTCGACCTCCGGCAATTCTGGTTCTTCGTAATCATCTTCCAATTCTAAAACAGGTTCACTTTCTTCGATTTCCAGCTCTGGCTCAATCTCAGGCTCAGGCTCTACTACAGCAAGAGTTTCACCTGCCATAATTGCTTCGATACGTTCAATAACAATTGAAGTATCAACCTCACCTTCAGTTCCTTGTTCATTGAGGTTATCAATAAGCTGCCGTAACGAGTCAGTAGCTGCTAGGATTACATCCATAATCTCAGAAGTAACAGAAATTTCGCCTTTTCTGAGTTCGTCAAGAACGTTCTCTGCTCTATGAGCAAGCCCGTTAATAATATTCAGCCCAAGAAAACCTGACGCTCCCTTGAGAGAGTGCATAGGTCTGAATATTTCATTAAGAATATCAAGATTTTCAGGATTATTTTCAAGCTCAAGCAAATTGGGCTCGATTGTCTCGAGATGTTCTTTTGCTTCAATAATGAAATCAGCAAAAATTTCAGGATCCAAGAAATCTTGGCTCATTTAGAGCCCCCTGTATTAAAAGTTCGTCTGCGACCGATCACGAATATTACCATTCTTATCACCTAATAACTTAAAAAAAGAAATAATAAATTCTAATCACTAACCTAATAACATTTTAATATTCTTGACCATTTTTTCGGGTTGCGCTGGCTTAACCATATATAAATTAGCTCCCAAATTTAATCCAGTCTGAATATCCTTCTCCTGACCTTCAGTAGAAAGCACAATAATAGGAATGTCCTTATATGCTTCTTGCTCGCGAACGGTCTTAATATAAGTGAAACCATCCATTCTGGGCATATTAACATCAGAAATAATGAGATCAACTTTTTCAAGGCTGTAAAGTTTTTCAAGCCCGTCCAAACCATCTTCGGCAGTGCTGACCTTAAAACCTTCCTTCTTCATAATGAAGGCCACGAGATTCCTTACAGTCTTTGAATCGTCCACTATCAGAATATGTTTAGGCATGTCCTTCACCTTCACTCTTTAAAATTTGTTCTACAAGCCGATCGACAGAAAGAATACTGACCAATTTGTCTCCGGATTTGTAAAGTCCAAGCAGAAATTCAGCACTTACTCCAATCTCTGATTCCACTCCCCAGACAAGTTGATGTTTCTCCGCGCGATACATTGTCTTAACGGCACTAATGGCTAAACCCAGTTGAAGACCTTTATGCCGGCACACAACTACGAACTTATCAGAGACGCCTACGCCTTTATGCAGAAGATTTCTTAAATCCAAAACAGGAGTAACTCTTCCCCTGAGATTAATAATTCCCTGCATATAACTCGGAGCTGAAGGAAGAAGCGTTATAGGAATTTTTTTAACAACTTCCTGAATCACAACTATAGGTAAAGCGTATTCTCTTTCGCCTACAACAAAACTAACTAGCTGGACTTCTTCAGTTTCTTTTAAACTTTCTTCAAAACCTTCAGCACTCCCTTCCCCACCGAAATCGTTAATTTCAGGAGCGGGCATAAATCCGGGAAGACTTGAATCTCTCCGAGGATCAACTCTTTTCAGTTCATCGAGAACCTCACGGTTCCCAAGACCAAGATACTTATCCATGAAAGCAGATTCGGCATCAGTATAGCTATCCTGCTGCTTTTCTTCACCGGGTAGATTTACATTTTCTACGAAATATTCTTCAGGCGTCTTCATTTCTAATTATCTCTCTCGCCAGTTGCATGTATTCCAAAGCACCTCGGGATTTCTCATCAATAGCATAGATGACCTTCCCGCTGGCGCATGCCTCTCTAAATTTCGTATCCATGTGCACCACTGTGCTAAAAACCCTATCTTGCAGCTTTCGCCTGATAAGATTCAAAATTTTTCGGCAAGCTCCGGCCCTTCCGTCATACATTGTAGGCAAAGCCTTGAACTTGACAGGACTCGGTAGCACTTTATTCAGCACCTTAATTGTATCAAACAGCAATCTTATCCCGTAAAGAGCCAGAAAATCGGTCTGAATCGGAATAAGGACCAGATCCGATGCAACAATAGCGTTAACCAGAAGCACCCCGACATGGGGAGGACAATCAATCAGTACATAATCATACTGATCGGTTATCCCGCTAAGAGCATTAGATAAAACCATCCCCTTATTCTTTCTATCCTTAAGATCATTTTCCAGTTCAGAGAGCCTTATACAGGCCGGAACAAAATCAAATCCTACGGTGGCTCGCTTCTGTACTATTTGCAACCAAATCGTCTTATAATTCGCATCGTCAAAAAACAGATTATGAGCCGTCATGGTTACTGTTTCTGGAAAGAAAGACAAATGAACCGAAGCATTTGCATGAGGATCAAGATCTATAACCAACACCTTTTTATTAAGGCGGGTTAATGCTTCTCCAAGTGTCAAAGCTGTGGTTGTTTTGCCGACTCCTCCCTTTTGATTTGCAATGGCTATAACTTTCGCATGCTTCACAGTCTCAGTAAGCTCTATGTCCGATATATCATTTTCCATAAAAGTCCGCCCAATAAACAGTACTTAGTGATGCAGACAATTTATTCCAACTTCTGATAAATAATCGCACCGGGATGATGCACGGGCTTAAATGCCCTTGTAATATTATGCAAAGACTCTGAGTGCCCTATTATCAAAAAGCCTCCGGGCACCAAGTTATCATAATAAGCATTAATAACTTTTTTCTTCATAGGTTCATCAAAGTAAATTATGACGTTTCTACAGAAAACAATCTCAGATCTTTCGACTCTTTTAACCTGCACTCTATCGCTCAGATTAATTTGTCCAAAAGAAACCAACTGCTTCGTTTCAGCCTTAACTTTATAATCCTTGTCGCTCTTTTCGAAATATTTGTTGACTATCTCCTTTGGCGTCGTCCTTAATGAGTATTCGTTATAAACACCCTTTCGTGCAGATTTGAGCACTCTTTCAGACAAATCGTTAGCAGTAATCTTAATATTCCAACTTTTAAGTTCAGCGCCGAGAACCTCACTGATAATCATAGCAAGAGTATACGGCTCTTCACCTGTAGAACAACCGGCAGACCAGATGCGAAGGCGTTTCCTGTTCAGCTTGCGAAGGTTATCCAGAACATCGGGTAAAACCTTAGTCTGAAAAACTTTCAGCTGTGGAGGATTCCTGTAAAAACTAGTTTCATTGGTAGTAATAACTTCAAAAAGCTTATTAAGTTCTAGCTTCCGCCCTGAATCATACTGTAAAAAATAATAATACTCACCAAAGGTCTTCAAATTCAGCTCTTTCAAACGATTGGCAAGACGATTTTCAAGCAGATATTTACGATTCACTGCAATAAAAATTCCAGCCTGATCATATATAAAATCTCTTAACTGGGTAAATTCCAGATCAGAAATTTTTAACTCTTTTCGAAGTGAGATAGTCTTTGAAAACAGAGAAGACATCTAATTTCTATCTCCTTGCTTTTCTTGAATTTTAAAAATAGCCTCTTCCGCGGCCTGCATTATTTCAGGATCACCACCGGCGTTTGAAGCTTCAAGCAAAGCCTGAAATGCGAGAGTTCCACCTATTGCACCCAACGCTTCAATTACTTTCAAAACAACAAGCTTATTAGGAGAGTCCAGTTTAGGAATAAGGTGAGGCAGAGCATCTTGCTCGCGATGATTCCCTAGAGCTTCCGCAGCACGAATCTGAACCCAGTCATCATCGTCCTGCAACGCCTGAACTATATAAGGTATAACTTCAGGTTGATAGCATTTGCCCATCAACTCGATAACAGTAAGTCTTACATCCCTGTTCTCATCATTCAAACGGGAAACAACCAAAGACAAATTATCCATACCCGCCGCACAGTCAGTCAAAGCCTCAAGGGCAATTTTTCTGATATCCGGCAACTCATCTTCAAGGGCCTGCTGAATAAGCTCCAGATTACCGGCAGCATCAAGCTTACCCATCGCGTAAACGGACATAAGTCTTTCGATTGGTTCTTCACTGTTAAACAAATCAATAAACTTCTGGTTAATATCATCCCCTCCGATGGACACACAAGCATCAAGAGCGGCTTCTTTAACATCGTCATAAGAATGACTAAGCAACGCAAAAATTTTATCGGATTCGTCCTTGACTCCAAGCTTCTGACCTAAGAAATAGATCGCAGCCTTAAGCATGGTTCCATCCTGCTCATTCTCCAGGACTCCTACAAAAAAGTCCTTAGCCTCTTCACCGGCAGTCTTCACCAGAGCATCCAGAATTCCGCGTTTAAGATCTCTTTCCTTGCCTTCAAAAGCATCCATCAAAACCTGAGCAACTTCCCTTCCTTCAAGTCTGGACAAAACATCTATAGCAATCGCAGCCTTCTTAAAATTGCCGTTATTTACAGCATTAACCAGAGCGGGGTTCATAGTTAAATTAGACAGGTTCTCAATTATTTCAGACAGCCTGTCTCGATCGCGATCAGGATCAAGCTCACTTGCCAGCTTAAGAACCTCATCTGTGGCCTTTTCACCACCGACAAAGCTCAGACCGGTTATTGCAGCATCCTGAATCTCTTCATCTTCATCTTTAAGTGCAATAAGCATATATTCTCTTAACTTCTCACGCTCAGTTGCAGATAAAAGTTTAAGAGATTTTCCGCCAAGAATTCCGACAATGGCCTTAACAATCTTATTACGTAATGCTGTAGGAGAAGTATCAAGGTGACGCAAAAGCATCGTAACCGCTTTAATATTACCGACTTCGCCCAGAGCATCAATAATCATAGAAGCAACAAGGTCAGAACTGGTGTTCAAAGCTTTAACCAAAGCGTCAACGGAACTGGAATGCTTAATCTTGGCAAGAGCTTCGATTACCGCATACTGGACCCATTCATCATCCAGCATAGCTTTGTTGAGACACTTGGCCGCAGCCGGATTTTCAAGATCGCCGAGGCTGACAGCAGCCTGATAACGAACGTTGACCTCCGGGTCTTTAAGCAGGGCGTCACAAAGAGGCTCAACAGCCATAAAACTATCGGAAGAGCCCAAAATATCAGTAGCAAAAATTCTTATATCCGGATCATCATCATGAACCAGAGCAACGAGCGAAGGAAAATCCTGCGCGCCTACTTCGCGTAATATATCCATAGACAGGTTTCTGACTGGAGCGTCATCGGAACGCAGCAAAGGAACAACTGCCTGTACAGTTTTTTTGCCACCTATATGACGAAGTGCATGATCGGCCGCTTCCTGCAGACCCAAATGACTGGTCTTTAAAAGCTCAGCCAGCAAAGGCACAGCTTCCTCACAACCGAATTCTCCGGCTTGAAAAGCAGCTTCGCGGACAATCTCATTGTCTTCATTTTTCAGATCTTCAATAACTTTCGCACAGTCCGTCATTGCCTATTCCTCATGTTTTCGAAAGCCGCAAGGCAGCTTACGGTTGCACGACTTCCGACTCTTCGAATTACAAATAAAGATTATTGATAATAGCTTCAGCCATATCATCAATATCAACAATTTCGTCGGCAAGCCCATCATCAACAATAGCCTTAGGCATGCCGTAAACGACACAGGAAGAATCACTCTGGGCTATCGCCCTTCCTCCCTTACTTTTCAGATCCCGAATACCATCCCGACCGTCATTCCCCATACCTGTCAGAATAACGCCTAAAGCCCGTCTTCCTACAGCGTTTGCTACAGAAGTAGCCAGAACATTTGCTGAAGGTTTATACAAAGATTCGCTAGGCTCAGGTGTGACTATTAATTCAATTCTGCTTATTTTCTGATCAATTATCAAGTGAGAGCCACCCGGAGCAACAAAAACACATCCCGGCACAAGTCTGTCTCCGGTCTCTGCTTCTTTTACAGTCAGTTGACTTACACTGTTAAGCCGATTGGCAAACGGCCCGGTAAACGCTTTAGGCATATGCTGAGCGATAACTATACCAGCCGGAAAATCTTTGGGCAACGAAGATAAAATTTTTTGAACTGCTGGAGGCCCACCCGTAGACACACCGATCATAACAACGTCCCTCTTAGGTCTTCCGCGATTACCTCGCGGAGTGACAGCCGGACGTCTGGCTACAGTTGAAGCGGGACGCATTCTGGGAACAGGACGCATCCTGCGCCTTGCAACGCTCTTAACCTTAGAAATCAAGTCTGTTTCAATTTTAACGATATCAAGCGAAACTTTAGAAAGCTGCTTAGGGATAAAGTCAACAGCGCCGAGATCCATAGCCTTCAGTGTTGATTCTGCACCTTCAGTTGTCAACGAACTGACCATGATAACAGGCTTTGGCATCTCCATCATTATATGACGTAATGCTGTCAGCCCATCCATCTTAGGCATTTCAATATCCAAAGTAATGACATCAGGATTGTGCTTCCTGATCACCGTAAGGCCTTCCTCTCCATCGCGAGCGGTAGCAACAACTTTTATGCCGGGATCTTTCTCCAGCATAGTGCTGATGGCTTTACGCATGAAAGCAGAATCATCAATTACTACGACATTTATCACTCAGAAAATCTCCTTTAACCTAAGCGTTAGTTTTCCTAACGAACAGCTAACATCCTGCATATATGGAAAATAAAATTTCAACTAATAATTTCAAAAATAAAATTATGACAATATTTTAAAGCCTAATCTTGAATAAAACTTCGCACATATGAGATATTTTGTCCAACAAACTCCCAAGGTTTACAACAAATAATCATACGCCGAGCGTTTATTAACTTAATAAATACAAAAGCATTCTAAATCTACGTGATTGGGAGTTTCTCTGCAACAACATTAAAAAATTATTCGCAACATTATGAAATTATAATTTTAAATTTTTCCCCTTGCCAACCAACCACTCGATTCGTTAAAACCCTCCAAGGCAACGGGATGTGGCTCAGTTTGGTAGAGCGCTGCGTTCGGGACGCAGAGACCGTGGGTTCGAATCCCGCCATCCCGACCAGATATTTCAAGGGTTTACAGAAAATTTCTGTAAACCCTTTTTTATATATTAATATCATTTGGTATTATTGACACCTTTTTGGGATTCATCCCGCTCAAGACGCAAACCAAACCTAATCAACTCACGTTCATTTATTCCTCTTTCTATTCATGCTGTTCTGAACAGTCTTCCAACTCAACCAGAGTGCCTATTGCCTTTCTTAGCTCACAACGATTCCTGAATAATCACCAATATAATTCTACAAAATTAAGTATAATATTTTTTTTATAACTATGAAATTTAAAAATTTATAAAAATATTTGCGCCAAACGCAATATACGTGATAATAACAGGAGTGAAAAATAAAACAAACAACAGAAACCATTCTTTTTCAATATGTTAACATCCACAAAAAATATTCAACGAGTACAAAGACACTACTCTATCCATAAATTCATGGCAAAACAGTCATTAATTGATAGAGACTATATCTAATTAGCGAATAGCTGGGGCATAGCTACATTTTGGCATACAGAATTAACACTTTTAATTCACGGAGATGAAAAATGGTAACAGGCACCTTCTCTATTAGTAACGGTCCAACGTATAATTTTATTTCGGAAGGACAGAAAGTAACTGTATCTGCTTTTGCGAATGGAAGCTTACAGGGCAGTGCGACACTTGACAGTACGACAAAAACTGCGACTTTATATTCCTCAAGTGGTGTAGGTGATTTTACTGCTGTCGCCTCTTTAAATATTGATAGTCAAACCAAGACAGCCACTCTTAAATACCACGTTGAGTATTTTGGTCAGCAGGGGACTTCTTCTACAGACGGAATTCTTGGCAGTTGGAGTTTTTAAAAGAGAATCAAAATCCCGCCATCTCGACTTGATAATTCAAGGGTTTACAGCTTAGTTTGTAAACCCTTTTTTATGCTGCACCAGAGGCAGCTTTACAGTAAAAACCGTCCCCTCACCGACTACTGTTTCGAAATCAATAGTTCCGCCATGTCCGTCAACAATAGCCCGATAAGCCAGAGCCAGCCCCTGTCCAGTTCCCTTCCCCAGTTCTTTGGTCGTAAAGAACGGATTGAATATTTTATCCTGAACATCTGCACGGATGCCCATTCCTTCATCCCGTATTGAAATAATAATAAAATCTTCTTCCAATTTAGTAGAAACAAAAATTCCGGCTTTATTGACATCTCCGGATTGAACTTTGTCATTATTAGTATGTGCCGCATTAATCACTATGTTTAGCAAAGCCTGACTAATCTGATCAGGAACACAAAAAACAGGCGGGATAATTCTGTCCAAATCCAAATGAACATCTGAGTGGTATTTCCATTCATTTGTTGAAACCGTAATGACTGTATCTATAAGATTGTTGATATCCACTGCCACCTTTTCAACAGAACTGGTGTGAGCAAAGAGTTTGACGGATTGTACAATACGCATAATTTGCGACAGACCTTCTAAAGATTGTTCAATCGCTTTGGGCACTTCGGAAATAAGGTAATCATACTCAATGTCTTCTGACCTTTTTTTTATTATGGTATGAATATTCGAAAATCGCGAATCCGACACAGATTCATCCCGTAATTTTTCATAATCATTAATCAGCAGGATGATATCGCTAAAGGCTTCCTGAAAAAAACTCACATTATGCTGTATGAACTGAGTCGGAGTATTAATTTCATGAGCCACCCCCGCCGCTAACTGGCCGATTGATTCCATTTTAGTTGCCTGAATCAATTGCCTTTCCAATATTTTCCTTTCCGAAATATCCTGCACTGTCCCCATCATGTAAACTGGGGTCTCATCATCACGCGTGACTTTTCCGCGCTCATGCACAGTCTTAATTTTTCCGTCCGGTAAGACAATACGATGTTCAATGCTGTAAGGATTATTCTCAACTAAAGCCAAATCTATCGAAGATTGAACATACTGTCTGTCATCTGGATGGACTGCCTGTAAAAACAACTCATAGGTCATTTTTAACTGATCAGGCTGTAAACCAAATATTCTGTAAACTTCATCCGACCACCACAGAGTTCCTTTAACAATATCCCACTCCCAGCATCCCAAATGAGCCAACCGTTGTGCCTCGGAAAGTCTGACTTCACCTTCGGTTAACTCTTTGACAAGCAAAAGATGTTCAGTCAGGTCGATCATTGTAATAATCACAATGTCATCAAGAGGCATCGTCCGAAACTCCACAGTTCTCAATCCGCCGTCTTTGTGCTGCACTTCTTTATATCTAAGGCTGACATCTCCCCCTGTAGATTGAGCTTCGGTCAAAACTCGGTTCCACTCTTCCTGACTTTTCTGCCGACACTCCAGATCCGGATATGCCAACCTCCACCAAGAATCCATCGTTCCGATATCATTTATTGTGTAACCAAGTACCCTTGTGAACGCTTGATTAAGTAACTCGACTTCTCCATTATAATTTATAAGAAATATAGGAATAGGAGATTTGGAAACAACTTCCTGCAAGCGACGTTTACTTGAAAGCAACGCGGCCTCAGCTAAATCAATTTGGTCTCCAACCTTTTTTGAAACCTTATTTACAACAATTCCGGCAAGAAGTGCGTAGAATACAACCAAAAAAGCAGAGAAAAGGGCTTCATTCACACCTTCAAGCAGAGGGAATACTCGAACAACAACTCCTTGCACGAGTACAACAAAAATAATTAAAGGCAGAAATGCCCGCATCAACAGAGCACGTGTTGAGCTACCACTAAAAGAACTCAGCGGGTAAAAATCTCTTCCATTAGAAGCAATAAGCGCCACGCCAAGAAGCCCAAATCCAATAGCAGTCGTAAACGCCATCGGGATTATATGATTACCATATAAAAGGGGTGTGCCATACGCATATCCCAGCACAAACGTCACCGCAGAAAATAAGACTAAAGACGAAAGTATCCCTGCCATTTGATTTAGATTTCTATTATTGGAATCAGAACGATTCTTGCTTAAAAAAAGACAGAGTAATGTTGTGCCTGAGAAAAAGAAAAGAAAGCCGGTACTCGGAGACATTCGGCCGACCGGGACACCGTTCATTGTTCCAAGTTCAGGGAAAATTTTGTCTTCGAGACTAAGATCTATCGCAGAAAATAATTGTAAGAATTCCAACAAACCAAAAATTGCTGCCAAAGCTATTGCAATGACAACAATTCGTTGAACCAGAATTGGAAGATTCTTTTTAACAAGGCCCAAGGTTGCAAGTGATAGAACAATAAAAGAACAAGATGTGCTGGGCGCCATGGGAATGTAATCAGAACGGACACGACCTAACAGTTCAAATCCTGGAAGATAGGCAACAATACCAGACAGCCCCAGCAACAGGCAGCCTGCTACGGCTATCTTTACAAAAATAAACTTAAAAGAACGCTCATTCACTCTTCCACTCCCAGTAATGTAAATACAATTTTCAAGGGCAGAAGTCTTCAGCACAAAACCGCAGCGTAACGAGGAACTCCAACGAAGTTTCCACTGAGCTACTTATAAATATTCGTCACACTCCCTTAACTACTCTAATCAGGGATTAATGTCAGCCTCTTCAAAACTTTTCTTCTCCCGCGCCGCAGTATACTGCCGATAAACAGCCAGCGCCATGCAACTAAGCGGCAAGGCCATAACCAGCCCGAGAAATCCGAGAAGTTTTCCCCACACTGACAGCGACAGCAGAATCATCCACGGTGACAAACCAAGACTTTCGCCCTGAAGCTTTGGTACAAGCACTGCGTCCTGAATTATTTGCACTACCGCAAACACAGCTGCGACTCCGGCGAAACCGCCCCACAAGCTGCCGCCAGTTGCAAGCGCACTTAATCCTGCAAACAAGAATGCAGGCACAAGTCCTGCTATTTGCAGATATGGCACCATGTTGAGCAACCCTATGAGCAACCCTAACAATATGGCCAAGGGTAAATCTATAAGCATAAATCCTGCTGAAAACAAACACCCGATAATAAGCGCAATAAGTGCCTGCGTGCGGAAATAGCGATTTGTGATATTGGTAAATTCATCAATAAATGAAGAGACTCGTGCGCGATATTTTTCCGGCAAATGAGAACGCCAGCTGCGAAGCTTATCATAATCAGCCAGCAGAAAAACCAGATAAAGAATGATCACAAACACACCTGCGAGCGCAGCAAACACTTGCGCGGAACCACTTACCAGATTCCAGATTCCGGGCAGGGCTTTCTGAGCTGCGGCATGAAGCATATTTGCCACACCCGATTCACTCAAAAATTGACGAACATCATCCTGCTGAGCAAGGTCGGTCAAAAACTTCCAGATATCTGCGGGCAGATATTCAGCAGCACGCTTTGCCGCAGCCGAATCATTAACAAGAATCGCAAATAGCTTTCCGATATGACTCAGCTCAGAACCCACCATACTCATGGCTAAACATAAAAGTTTTCCTACAGGCACAATTATTACGGTCAGTGTTACGACCACCGCCGCCATCCTGTTTTTGATGATCCGGCCGGTCAATTCAACAAGCGGATTAAGCAAATATGCCAGAGTCAGAGCAACCGCAAACGGTAGCAACACATCACTCAAAGAAGAAAGCAAAAGAACAGTAAGCCAGATAGAACCGGCCGCCAGCGCCAGTCTGAACACGCGGTCAAAAGTGTACGGGATATCGTTTTGCGACATTGATTACTTTCCTTTTGTTAAATTAGATTCCCGCCCGTGCCGCAACTCATGAAGTCTTCTGCCGGCACGATCAATCTCAGCACCCAGCGAGCGGATGTTCCAGATAAAAGCCGAGATATTGTTACGCCTTTCAAGCGGAACATCTTCAAAGTCACCACGAATTCGAGCATCACCGACAGTACGTATAAAATCGTTTACGGCCTTTTCAAAATCAGGAACAGGTCGACACTCATCGGGATGCAAAGCGTAACATTCAAGCCACGCATAATGATCCTGCGTCACCTGCAAAATATTTTTCATCCCGTCAGCTATAGGTGAAAGCGGCCCGCCATAACCTCTGCGGATAATTGTCGACATAGCGGTCAGCAATCTGTGCATACGTGTAAAAACCCGTATTAAACGGGTAAGATTATCACGCTGCCACCCTCGCAGCCCCGGTTCTGCCGCAGCCTCTCTAAATATCTCAGAACATTGATCAAGTTTTATAGAAGCATCAATACGAGTTGATACAAGATCACTTTCACTGACGCTGTCGTGAAGATATGAATCAGTCAGCTTTTCAAAATGTACCGCTTGTGTATGAACCAGTTCAAACATTTTTTTGCGCAGATTTTTACGCGCCATATTCGGCCACACCCCGAAAGAGGCCGCTATCCCGATTCCCACCCCGAGAACAGTATCAAGAATTCTTTCAAGCCCGAATTGCCACCCGTCGGTAAAAAGCATGCCAAGCAATAAAATAATTCCGGCTGTCAGAGCGCATGAAAAGGCTGTATAGCTAAAAACCCGTAACAAAATAACTAGAAAAAAAGAAAGAGCAATCAGCGAAATGAGTACAGTGTTAGCGGGATTCAAAAAGAGAATCCCCACCCCAAGCGCCGCACCCAGCACAGTCCCCCACAATCTCCGCCAGCCGATACGCAGTGTTCCGCCGACGGATGGCCGCATCACGACGATGACACTTACAGGGAGCCATATCGCATGGCGTAAATCTAAAAATTTTGAGGCAACTACCGCTATGGTGATCGCCAAAGCAGCTCGCACCGCATGCTGAAAAGGAATCGAATCAAGACGGAATTCCTGACGCAAAGTTCCAAATATGGCTTTAAACATTATTTGCCACCGCCTCTACAAACCCGGCACATCTCCTCGAATTCAAAACAGAGATTTCGGAGACCGTATAGAGCCCCCCAAGCTTCAAGAAATTCGTCGCGCAACCCTTCGTCTTTTTTATACGCCCCCAAATCCAGCAACTCTCGTTCAAGTTCCGCAATTCCCGTATTTATCTCAGACAAATCGACGCCACCTTTTCCCGTAGAAAGATTAGCGGCAAGCACATCAAAAACAATAGAGCTTTTCAATGCCAGCTGTGAAAATTTTAAACGAAGCCCTGAGAAAATAGGACTATGCTCTGCAAACCGCCGACTGTTAGCAAGCCCGACAACAGCCTCAAGCATTCTGATAAGTAAAGCATACAGGGCGGACGGCCCTTCATATTTGCCCAGCTCTTTTACTGGATCAACATTCATTGCTTCCATGAACCTCCTGTAACGCCTAAGCGAGGCGACAGATCTTTCATGAATCTCAGACAATTCTTCTTGATCCTTTTTGCCGCCGAGAGAACCGGCCACGCACCTGAAATAATCACCTATATCTGTTAAAGCCAAACCTCCGGCTTTAGACAAAACCTTTTCAGGGCGCATCGGCCATAGATAAAAAAGGATAAGGTAAGAAATGAAACTTCCATAAAGCACATATCCTGAACGGCAAAGTCCGGTAATAAAAGGTTCAGGAGAGTTTAGAGCGATAAGATTAACAATAAGCACGCCTATTCCGATTGTCGCAGCGGACACTCCGACAACAGGTATAAAAAATACCAGAAAAGCCAGAATAAAAAGGTACACTTCCGAGATTATGGAATAGTTGGCGATAAAAGTAGAGACAGGCACAAGGCAGGCAACAATCAAGCAAAGCGTCGCCGCAACAATTTTACGTTTTTTCAAAGTACTACCGGCCCTGAACAGAACTACTATCACAGAACCGTAGACACACCATGGAAGAAATTGCTCTGTCACGCCCGAAAAATAAGCAATGGCAAGAGCCACGGCGCACGCAACAACAGACTTAGCCGCATACCGTGTGATAAACAGACCAGGATCAATAGGCCGGATGAAAACTCTATAAAAGTCTGATATTACTTTATTCATTAATGCCACTATTAAAACAGCAAGCCATTAACTGCAAGCACACAAAACAAGACGCCTGCGGAATAATCCGCAGGCGTCTCTACTTTCAGTTCCGGCTCGTTACCGGTTTCCCCGGGAGGAGATATCTATAACAGCTTGTCTAAAAACTCGCTGATTCTCGGATGCAAAACCTTAGAAGAAAAGAATTCATCAGGAGTTCCCTTTGCAATAAAATCTCCCTGTTCCATAAAAATTACCGTATCCGCAACTTCGCGAGCAAATCCCATATTATGGGTGACGATTACCATAGTCATTCCTTCGTTTGCAAGCGACCGAATTGTGTCGAAAACTTCTCCGACAAGTTCAGGATCAAGCGCAGACGTAGGCTCGTCAAAAAGCATCATTTTGGGTTGCATTGCAAGTGCGCGGGCAATAGCGACACGCTGTTTCTGTCCGCCTGAAAGAGTCACCGGATAAACATCCGAGCGATCAGGAAGACCTACTTTATCAAGCATTTTATAAGCTGTATCTTTCGCTTCAGCTTTGCTTTTTTTCAGTACAGTTACCTGCCCTTCCATCACATTCTGGAGAACTGTCATGTGCGGGAAAAGATTGAACTGCTGAAAAACCATGCCGATTTCAGAGCGTAAAGCACAAAGCTTCTTTTGAGAATCAAGTACCAGTTTATCGCCGCGGGTTACATATCCGCAAGGTTCTTTCTCAAATAATATTTCACCGGAATCAATGGTTTCTAAGAAATTCATTGTCCGCAAAAGAGTGGATTTGCCAGACCCGCTTGGGCCGACAATAACAACCTTCTCTCCGCGCTTAATTTTCAGGTCGATATGATTGACCGCAGTGAGAGAGCCGAAAGATTTAACAACCTGTTTTAATTCTAAAATGGTTTCCATTTAACGCCTTTCGTATACCCCCACCTTATATTCGAGTTTCTCGAAAGCAAAGGTGAACACGGTTGTAAAAATAAGATAAATAAATGCAGCAAGAACAAGCACAGTGATGTTGAAATATGCGTTGAACATCTGATCTGCCGCACGCATAAGCTCAACCATCGCGATGGTTGAAACAAGTGCTGTATCCTTGATAAGAGCAATAAATTCATTGGCAAACGGAGGAATAATTCTCTTATAAGTCTGAGGAATTATAACCCGGCGCATGGTCTGGGAGTAGGTCATTCCTAAAGCTTTAGCTGCTTCGGTCTGTCCATGATCAATTGATTGAATTCCAGCTCGTATAATTTCAGCAAGATACGCGGAATAGTTAATACCCAAACCGATCAGGGCTGAAACAAGCGGGGATAAAGTAATCCCCATCGCCGGCAACCCATAATAAATGAAGAAAAGTTGTAAAAGAAGCGGTGTGCCGCGAAAAAACCAAATAATAAACCAGCTTATGCCAGAAAAAGGCTGAACCTTACTGATCTTACCCAACGCAATGAGTAGTCCGCCGATGGGAGAAACTAACATTGTAAAAAATACGAGCACAAGCGTCATGGTCGCGCCTTTAAGGAGCGACGGCAAAAAACGCAAACAGTCATCTACAATCTGACGCCACTGAGGACGCATAGATCTATCCACAGATGCTATAAAATTTTTAGCTTCAATATTATCAGGATAAACCGCAATAATCTCTTCGCTGTATTTTTTAGCCTGATTCAGATCTTTAAGAGAAAAATTAAGCCGTGCAAGCTGCATACGGGAATATACAAACTCACCGTCATCACCTTCCGGTCCGGGAGCAGGAATTTGCTCAAATAAAACCTGTGCCTGATCAATATGACCAAGCGACAGAGCGTCGCGCGCCTGTTTAAGAATCGCGTCGGACTTTTCTCCGGCTTCTGAAACAGCCGTAACCGTAAGAAGGGTAAGCAAGAGAAAGAGCGAGGCCAAAAAAGCCCCGCTCTTTCCGAATTTATTATCTAAAGTAATCATTTTTTACCATTTAGCAGGATTGGTAATATCTTCACCGAACCACTTGCGGGAGATTTTACCCATTGTTCCGTCAGCAACCATTGCATCAATAACGGACTGAACTTTTTCTTCAAGGGATTTATCATTCATGCGGAAAGCAATACCGAAAGGTTCGCTGGAAATGAATCCGGGCAGACCCATGTATTTTCCGGGACGGGTGGACATGTAGTAACGACCTGCAATGTTATCAACAACAACAGCAGAAATACGACCGGCTTCGAGGTCGAGGAATGCTTTAGGGTTGGTGTCATATTCACGAATTTCAACAGGAGCAGGTTTCAGACTCTTTGCAGCTTCCAAAGCAGGGGAACCTTTCTGAACACCAACGATTTTGCCGCCGAGTTCTTTAGAAGACTTAACGTCTTTGTTACCCATAGCAACAACTGCAATCTGTCCGTCCATGATGTAAGGCTTTGAAAAAAGAACCTTGGCCTGACGTTCAGCAGTGATAGTCATGCCATTCCAGATACAGTCAAATTTATTTGAATTGAGAGAGTGAATAACGCCGTCCCATGCGGTAGGCTGCCAAACAATCTTAACTCCGAGGCGCTTTCCAACTTCTTCTGCCGCATCAATATCAAAGCCGACAAGTTTGCCGTCGTCAAGACGGAAGCCCATTGGAGGGAAAGCATCATCAAGCCCGATTGCGAGCTTTCCGCTATCCTTAACTTTGTTCCATGAATCATCAGAAGCCTGAGCCATGACTGCGAAGGCCAACATCATAGCAACCATAAGAATTACTAATAATCTTTTCATGTTCACTCCTCAAAAATTTATTACGTTCCACATGATCAGGATAATTAAAAACATATCAAAAACACTTTCTATGTCTTTTTTAACAATCCTGAAGAGATGAACCAAATATCTTATGAACCATGAACATGCAAGGCTGAACCAGTACAAAAACACAACTTCGTTCTATTTATAAGATTAAAATCACATTTTTTGCTTAATTATTCCACTTGCACCCTCAAAACACATTAGTTTTTACCAAATCAAGTAAAAACTGGTTTTCCTTGTTAAAGCAGTTGCTAATCTTTTCAGCCATGTGATAACTTATATACAACTTATATTCCCACTAGATATAATAAGGAGATTACACATGCCCAATCTTACTTCGTGGGGAAGCCGGGAAATAGAAAAACTTAAAAATGATATGGATAGACTCTTTGACAGTCTATGTGTGGATTACGGCATCCCTTCAGTTTGCGGAATAATTGACTGCACCCCCAGAACTGAAATGAAAGAACAGAATGAATCACTTATGGTGAGAACCACCATGCCCGGCTTTCAGGCTGAAGATCTGGGAGTTTCTGTTACTGAAACGACTATGACTATTTCCGGTGAAAAAAAGGTCACCTTCCAAGGC
The DNA here is from genome assembly GCF_900101105.1 of Maridesulfovibrio ferrireducens. Taxonomy (NCBI): domain Bacteria; kingdom Pseudomonadati; phylum Thermodesulfobacteriota; class Desulfovibrionia; order Desulfovibrionales; family Desulfovibrionaceae; genus Maridesulfovibrio; species Maridesulfovibrio ferrireducens. The sequence continues at coordinate 444,382 of NZ_FNGA01000004.1, read as the reverse complement.
GGCCGAAAAACCAACCATTTTAAAAAGACTATCCCACTTCCATGCCGGGTCGATCCGGAAAATGTAAGAGCCACATTTAAGGATGGAGTACTGGAAATAGTCCTGCTCAAGTGCATCATTAAACCGCAAAAAACAATCTTCATAACCGCTGAATAGAATTCAATACGGAGATCAGTATGACTTCTACCCTTGAAAGCAGAGAACTCAAGCAGGAACAACTCCGATGGACCCTTGTTCCCGAAGAGCTACCCTTCAACTCGACAAAAGACCTTGAAGTAGACGAAGAGATCATCGGACAAAGCCGTGGCGTCGAAGCTTTTAAATTCGGAATGGGCATGCCCCTGAAAGGATATAATATTTTTGTAACCGGCCCGGCAGGAACCGGTAAACAGGCTACTGTCAAAAAACTTCTCAAGGACTTATCTAAATCAGATAATAGCCCGGATGACCTTCTCTACGTAAATAATTTTAAAGCAACAGAATCGCCTATCCTTATCCGCATGGCAGCAGGCGAAGGTTCTATTTTTAAAAAAGATATCCACGACTTTTTAGAAAATATCAAACGTGAAGTTCCTCAATTATTTGAAAGTCAGGAATACATCGCACGTAAAAATGAAATTATCGAACTGCATGAAAAACAAACCCGAGAATTCTTTCAAGGAATCGAAGATAAAGTGAAAGATTCCGGACTAGTCATTGTAAACATGCAAATGGGCCCCTTTCAACGCCCGGACGTAGTGCCGTTAGTTGACGGCGAACCGATGCGGATGATTCAGCTGGAAGAAAAGGTTGAAAAGGGCCGTTTTCCGCGTGAAGAATTTGACAGACTTAAAGAAAGACAAAAAGAGCTGAAAGATGATGTAGACAACATACTGCTACAAGTCCGCAAGTTGCAAAAAGAGGTTAAAAAGAAAAGCGAAGAAGTGGACAAAATGATGTTCATGACTCTGGCTCTAGACCTGATCAGCACGTTACGAGAAAAATATTCTGACGAAAAAATATGTAAACATTTTGAAGATATGCTTGAGCATATGAGCGACGATCTTGAATCGTTGAGAATGATCGGCAAAAAACCGCAACCGGGTGAAGGTGGAATGATGTTTATGCCGCCACAGGCAGAAGCTATTCTTCATCCTTATCAGGTAAATTTACTGGTGGATAACTCCGAACAAACCAGTCCTCCTGTAATTTTTGAAACCTACCCTACTTACCGAAACCTGTTCGGATCAATTGAAAGAGTTATGGACCGACACGGTGGATGGCGCACTGACTTTACGAAAATTCAGGCGGGTTCATTTATTAAGGCGAACGGCGGTTATCTTGTCATCAACCTCATGGACTCCATTGTAGAACCCGGAGTATGGCCCACCCTCAAACGGTCGCTTAAAACTGAAAAAATAGAAATTCAAACCTTTGACCCTTATTACTTCATATCTCCGTCAGGTCTAAAACCTGAACCTATTGAAATGGACGTTAAAGTTGTTGTTCTAGGTGAACCGCACCTTTACCAATTGCTTCGTCATTATGACCCAGATGTTTCAAAAATATTCAAAGTCAGAGCAGATTTTGAAACATCTATGGACCTTGATAATGACGCGGTTACCGCTGTTTCAAGCTTCGTAAGCAATATGGTTAAAAAAGATAAACTGATGGATTTTGACCGCTCAGGTGTGGCCGCCATTATCGAACAATCAGTGCGAATGTCGGGACGACAAGAAAAAATATCAACATCGTTTCCTTTGCTGGCAGACCTTATGGGAGAAGCAAACTACTTTGCAGGCCGCAACGGATCAACATTCGTAACCTCTGACCATGTAGATAAAGCTATCAATGCCCACAGAAAACGCTCCAACCAAATGGAAGAGCGGCTTCAGGAAATGATCGACCGCGGCAGTATCTATGTCGATACCGACGGAGCAGAAGTCGGTCAGGTTAACGGGCTGGCTGTATATTCTCTCGGCGATTATTCCTTCGGAAAACCATCGCGAATCACAGCTGTGACCGCCATGGGTAAAGGAGGAATTATTAACATTGAGCGTGAGTCCGATATGTCCGGCCCCACTCATAACAAAGGAATATTCATTTTATCCGGATTCTTAAGGCAAAAATTCGCACAGGATAAACCTCTATCCCTCACCGCAAGTATCGCCTTTGAGCAATCATACGGCGGAATTGACGGGGACTCAGCATCCTCAACCGAACTTTACGCCCTGCTCTCAAGTCTGGCAGATGTCCCCCTTCGTCAGGACATTGCAGTCACAGGTTCAGTTAATCAGAAGGGAGAAGTTCAGCCCATCGGCGGCGTGAACCAAAAAATTGAAGGATTCTATATGTGCTGCAAACACGCAGGATTAACGGGCAAGCAGGGAGTAATGATTCCCGAGCCTAATGTTAAAGATCTCATGCTCCGTAAAGACGTTGTCGAAGCCGTCAAAGAAGGCAAGTTCCATATCTGGTCGGTTGAAAACATCGCGCAGGGAGTTGAAATTCTGACCGGAATTAAGGCAGGAGAAAGTGATTCTAAAAATGGATATCCCGCAGATTCGATCTATGGCAAAGCTAACACCCGCTTGATTGATCTTGCCGAGGGACTCAAAAAATTCAACGCCACCGATGATGAATCTAAAGAAAAGAAAACGTCTTCGGGTGGATGTTGCTCGGGATAAACCCGGCTCTTAAATTATATCTGATACAAATAAAGAGCCGCAGGTCGAATAAAAGCCTGCGGCTCTTTACCATACTGTCCTTCTAATCTATCTTGCCGATTCATCAGTAAAAAAAGGAATATATATGCCAGATAAAACAGTTGGAATCGTTGCGGCGATGGAGCAGGAAGCAAAAGCTATTTGCCCTGTATCAGAAAAAAGTATGCTTGGAAGGTTTGAACTTCTTTCAGGGATTTTGCCGGGTGGAAATCACTTTATGTGCATAGTCTCAGGAATAGGAACTGAGCGGGCGGCGGAGGCGGCGACTCTACTTGCACAAAAAAAACCGAGCCTGATACTCAGTGCCGGAGTTTCAGGAGGACTGGCTCGCGGAACCTCTGCGGGAGATCTTTTAGCAGCTTCCACAATTCACTCAGAAATACCTGATTTTGCCCCTTGGCATGAACCTGAACAGGATGCTGATATTCGTAAAGAACTCCTGCCGGCCTATAGACGAATTCCTTCCGGCCCAATGGTTACAGCCGCAGCTCCAGTGATGACACAACAAGAAAAAACTTCGCTCCACGACAAAACCGGAGCTCTCGCCGCAGATATGGAAAGCATTGCCGTAGCGCAAGTTGCCGCAAAAGAAGGAATACCCTTCGCCTGTATCCGCGCTGTCAGCGATGCATCAACCAGAGCAATTCCAGCGGAATCATTAAACGGAGTTACTGCCAGCGGTAAAACACAACTGACTCCGATTTTAAAAGCAATTGCAAACCGTCCTTCATTGATCCTTGAACTGATACCAATGGGTATGGACTATTCCAAGGCGCTTAAAAGTTTAGGTAAAATTTTTATTTAAAAGTTATTACTAATCTTAAACTCTTTTATCAATAAGAGGCAAATTACAGGATAGGTTCATGAATACTATTTCTGCCTGCGATTGCTAACACTAAAAGAATAATTCCTAGCGGAACAATTACGAATGTCATAGTGCTGGATGTGGAAAAACCGGCATCAAGCAATAGACCTGAGAGTATACTGCCTGCTCCTTGAAAAATCAGGAACAAGCTAAGGAATACGGCTGAAGCCATAGCTGCGGTCTCCCTGAATCGGGAGAAAAGTGATGTGATCCCAATTGGATCAATAAATCCATAACTAAAAGCCATGAACATTAATGGACACATGAAACTGGCCGCGTTTTCCATGCCAATCACAAACTTTAAAAAGATGAAAAGTCCACCACCTAGAGTGGCAATGGCAGCCCCACCAGGGTATAACTTTTTGGGATCAAAACGAACAACAGCCTTGGTTGCCGCGAATTGTCCTAGTGCCATACACCCCACGGTAAATATATTATAGAGAGCAAAATCAGTCGGAGAAAGTTTGAAATCTCCAGCAAAAGCGAGCGGAGTGATAAACATGTACGCACCGTGAAATATGGCAAAAAAGATGAGTACACTAGTTACCAGCAAAACTTGACGGGAAAAGACAATTTTTAGGTAAAGAGCAAAGCTGTTGGAAATATTTACATGAGCTAGACGATCTTCTGGTCGAAGAGTCTCAGGTATAAAAAGACTGAATACCGAGCTGCCAGCCGCCGCCACGCTTAAAACTATAAAAGTAGATCGCCATCCAAAACACTCAATAATCAACCCGCCAACAAGCATTGCCAGTACGGGAATAAGGGCAGTTAAAGCCCCAAGTAGACCAAAAACTTTATACGCCAAAAAACCGGGACACTCATCACGCACCATGGCCATGACGGGAACTTTGATCATCCCCATGGCGCACCCTTGCAAAAAACGACCAAGATAAAAACAATTAATGGTTTGCGCAACCCCACACCCTATGCTCCCTCCGGTAAACAATATCATTCCAAACACAAGAAATTTCTTTCTTCCCCATGCATCGGACAATGGCCCCACTAAGAGTACCGTCACAGCAAAACTAAATAGAGAAATGGTCAGAGCTAGACTTAACTGGCTACCGTTCATGTTTAGATCATGGGCAATAGTAGAGAGCCCGGGGACGAATATACTGGTACCGGCCCAGATCACAACACTCAGAGTCGTCAACATTAGAATAAATCTCCGAACAGGTATGCCACTCAAGGTGGTTTGGGGCTGTTGTTCCAAGAGTATTCTTATTCTTTGATGTACTTGTTATATAATCCGCGAATATGCTCTTTGAGTTCTTGTCCACGTGAACCAACAAGCTGAATGTTATCGAAGTCTACTCCATCGACTAATATGCTATATACTAGGCAACATTCATCGGCAGATATTGGGCTAACGCCTACAAATATACCATTAAATTTGAGCATTTCTTCATCTAAATTAGGGGGAATTGGATTCCATGCAGGGAAATAAATAGTGAACGCCCGGTTGCCATTACAGCGTAAATTAAAGATTGTTTTACGCAGCTTAGCGATCCAATCCTGACCGAGCTGTTGGAATGTAATACTAACGGCCTTCAGGGTGGCTATTTCATATAAATAAAATGTTGTTTCTTTCGGAAGATCTTTGCTTACCTCATCAATAAGCTCATGAGAAATGTCAGCTTGATCAAATAAAGCACCCACGATTTCATGATGCTGCTCCGGCAAATGGATACGCATGTTCGCGACTGGAGCTATAAATTTTGCGTGAGCAAAAAGAGTCATCCAAGAATATTTTCCTGCATCTTGCCGTTGACACCCCATATTCAAAAGCAATGAAAAAGGATAATACTTCAAATGACTTGCGATCTTCTGCGAGATGACACTAGTGGTGACACATGTTGAACTATAAATATCCACGCCAAGCGAATTTTCATCAATATAACGAACGGATTCTTTCATTAAATATGAAATGGCCCGCGTGCACCTATAAGAATGCCTAACCATCAATGAACCTGTCTCGGCTAAATGTGGTTTTTGGGGAAACAAAAAGAAAGCTACGCTCCCAGCAAGAGTCTCGCCATTTTCTGCGACAATTACTTTTACGTCGCCATCCTCAATCACTTTCCGGAGCTGCGATTCATAATAAAAAAATTCACCAGTGTATTCATAACCATATGTGTCGTAAGTTAAATCCACGAGCTGGGCAGCATCATCTGGAGTAGCACGCCTAAGATTGAAATTTATTTTCTTATCATTCAGATCCTCCTCAGCACTACCTTTCTCAAAGGAAGGACATGCAAGCCGCATACTAGCTACTATTTGCCAACCATCTAGTCCGAGATTGTTAAACTCCAGATGGTCTACAGCATTTTGAGCCAGATGAAACCACAACCCGTCAAGTTCAGACTCTTCCGGGTTTTGCGGGTCATAATTTGGAATTCTATTCAGATGTATAGGTGGGCCAGCGTTTGCAATAGTAACGGTAGCAATTCCATCAATTTTCAATTGGAAATTGACACGGAGTACTTCTTTATCCTGTGCATCAGGATATGCGGAGATTAAAAAGACCAATGTTTCTTCAAGGGCAAGACGCAGACCGTCGCTTTCCCTTTGATTGCCTCCAGATGTAGAGACAAGAGTTGAAGCCCAGTCAAGAACTGGAACCATAAAACGCAAATCATAAGGAATTTCTACGCTTGCTGTAAAACATACCTGGACAGGTTCGGATAACAATATATTATTACAATTCATAAAAAACAGCTAACAAAATAAACACGTTAAATATATATTATAGGAAAAATTGTTGTTTAAATAAAATAAAAAAAGGTGAAGTTGATAACTCAACTTCACCTTTTTTATTATTTAATATTACGACTAAAAGACTAACTTATTTTAAATTAAGTCCCTTAAGAGCTAACATTGCGCCTTTGATTGGACGCTTTACTGAATCGGCAACGGAGGTTGGTTCAAATCCGCAATGCACCATGCAGTTTGCACAGCGGGGATCGTTACCCACTCCGTATTTATCCCAGTCAGTCTGCTCCATAAGTTCCTTGTAAGTTGGAACAAATCCGTCTTCAAGCAGATAACAGGGACGCTGCCAACCATGCACGGAACGACAAGGATTTCCCCAAGGGGAACAGGAATAGTCCTGATTTCCGGCGAGGAAATCGAGATAAAAGCTACTGTGGCTGAAATCCCATTTTTTCCCTTTGCCGAGTCTAAAAATTTCACGGAAAAGTTTTTTGCTCTGTTCACGAGTAAGGAAACTGTCCTGATCGGCTGCGGCTTCATAGCTGAACGCGGCTGAAAGAGTCATTCCGTCAACACCAAGTCCGGTGAGATAATCAAAGAACGCAGCTGCATTTTCAGGGGTCTGTCCACCGAAAAGAGTAGTATTCGTATTAACTCTAAATCCTTTGGATTTAAGCAATTTTATTGATCTGATTGCGGACTGAAATACGCCCTGCTTGCAAACAATATTATCATGCACTTCTTCCAACCCATCGAGATGGATATTGAAAGTAAGATATGGACTAGGCTTGAACTGATTGATGCGCTCAGGAATAAGAATTCCGTTGGTGCAAAGATATACAAACTTTTTACGCCTGACTAATTCTTTGACAATAGCAGGAATTTCAGGATGCAGGAGAGGTTCTCCACCCGGGATTGAAACGATTGGTGCGCCGCATTCTTCAACAGCAGCGATACACTCGTCAAAAGACAAACGCTGGTTTAAAACTGATGCAGGCTGATTAATTTTTCCGCATCCTTTGCAACGCAAGTTGCACTGAAACAACGGCTCCAGCATAAGAACCAAAGGATAATGCTTATTACCCTTAAGTGTCTGTGAAAGAATATATTTCCCAAGTCGAGCTATCTGTATTGCAGGAATTGCCAAAGTCCTATCCTCTTTGCCGCCCGAAAAAAGGCGGGTTTATTATTTTTTAGCAGCAGGCGCTTTCTGACATGCTCCTACCAACTTTTCATATGTATTTATTTTTAATGATTTCTTATCAAAACTTTTACTTTTTAAAGCCTGTGAAAACTGAACACACGCTTTAGCTTTTTCACCATCTTCAAGCAAAGCAGCGCCGTATCCAAGATGATTCAAATAAAAGTCGGGACTAATTTTTACAGCTTTCTCAAAATGAACTAAAGACTTACTGAGATTTCCAACACTTAGTGGTGGAGAAGGAGCTTCGAGATAAAGTTCACCGAGCATCCGGTCAGGTCCGCCAAAATCTACTTCAGGAGAAAGCTTTTCAGCCAACAATGCTTCTTGCTCCAAGACAGGCACAAGGTCAAGCCCGCGCAAGGGCGAAAGTTGCGCCTCTTTACCAGCTAAAAACGCTGAAAGATAATGTCCAACTCCGCTTTTAGGGTTTTTCTTAAGATATGCCTCTATGACCTTTCGCCCGGCAATAGCATCATCAGTTTTAGTAACTGTTCCACTTTCAAGCAGCCAAGCGTAGCAAGTTGCAGATTCAAGATTATCCGCATCCTTACTGCTGGCAGCAAGTGATTCAGCTTGTTTTAAGGTGCATGATTTCCAAAGAGAAACATCTTTTGTTTTATACTCAACCGTTGGAACTGCGGCAGTTGTACCGGTTTGAGCTGCACAACTGCACAGAAAACACCCTAAAACTGCGATCATCACGATGCGAAGGGATAAAATCATTTAAGCTCCTTATCAGCAGGTCCGAATCCGTTAGTCTGCAAAAGTTTCAATAAACTTGCAGCCGCAGGATCATCTTTCATATCAAGCAAAATCGCCTGAAGTCGAAAAGAATCATCAGTCACCTTGCCGAACCATACCACAGGACTGTTAGGAAGTTTCCCCGATTCGTAAACAACCTTCACACCGGAAAAACGATCCGATCCGCTGAGCACAGAATACTGAACTGCGTTCAGACATACTCCGGCAGCCTTCCCTTTATTAACCCAGCGCAATTTACTGAGAGGCCTTGATGTCCCTTCAATAACAAGCTGATTTTCAGCTTCATCTTTTTTAAAAAGAATTTTGCGGGATTCAGGAGTATAAAGCATAGAACCAAAAACAGTTCCTTTAATCTCTTTCACAGAATCCGGCCCGTCAGACGGAGCAAGAATTCTCCAGACATCTTTATCAAGTCCCTGCGGTAAGGTGGATGCAACAGGGGTCATTATATATTTATCTGAATAGCTCGTGAAAAACGTTAATCCGCAAATTCCCCATATCGGTTTATTTTCATCAAGATACTTGAGCGCAGGTTCCAATTCATTAAAATAAACACCGGTTGCAGGCTTTCCAAGTTTTTCGGAAACATACTCTGCGAGTGAATCCATTACCGGCTGGGCATCTGCGGATGTTCCAGGCTGACCGGGCTCAATAATGACAAATTTAAATGATTCAGCCGCCCCTGCGACAGAGACTGCGCCTGCAACTGATAAAATCAGAATAAAAGTGATCGCTAATATTTTTCTTAACATTATATATTTTTTCTCCCTTTAAACTGTTCGATCAGTCTGAAAACGGCAGGCAATATGACCATACATCCAACCATACAAGTTGCAGAGCCGACAACCATGATTCCGCCGAGAGAGGCAAGTCCCCTGTGATGGGCCAAAAGCAACCCGCCGAAACCAATCATTGTGGTGCAAAAACTTAAGCCCACAGCAACAGGAGTACTCGTGTCGTAGAGTTTCTCACCTTTTGAAAGTTCTTTCCATCTGGCAAGAAAATGAACTCCGCCGTCTACTCCGATGGCGATAAGAACAGGGATCGCAAAGAAGTTCGCTAAATTAAAGCTTAAACCTGTCGTGCCCATCACTTCAAGCAACCAGAAAATACCTACAATCAAAGGAATAAGAGTAAGCAGGACATAGCTTATACTGAATGAAGTAAAAAATAAAATTATTGATACCAGCACAATTGTAAGCACGGCGGCTTCGGTGAAAGTGTCACGCATAAGCAGTGAAGATTCAAGGACAACAACTGGAACGCCTGTTACTTCGGGATCAATTTTTCTAAGGTCCGCGACAAAAGATTTCAGCAACTCAAAATCCCAGACATTGCCCACAGCAGCAATTTTAACCATAAAACTGCCGTCTCTACCTATATATAAAGAACGTAAATGTTCCGGCAGGTCGTCAGAGTTTACAGAACGAACTTCTAAAATTTCTTTAATCCATTCAAATGAGGATGAAAGTTCACTTACCAGACGGGTTTGAATCGGCACAAGATTTTGAACAGCCGATGGATTTTTATCTATCAAAGCTATACAGGACGAAGCCTTATCCAAAAGATCTGAAACAAGCTGCAACTCTTCTTTCGCTCCGGCAGAAAACAGCTTTTCCTCTATACCTTCGAGCGAATCCGTCAACTTTTCAAGTGAGCCTGAAACCTGATCAGACACAAGCGCCACAGGGCGTGCATTAAAATCCATGCCGTCTAAATACTTAGCTTCACCACGAAGAATCTGAGCCTTTTCCTTTTGACCTTCAGGCAAAAAATTCAAGATAGAATCAATCCTGCCCACCGAAGGAATTTTCTTCAATTGCTGAGTGAGAGCCGTAACGCTTTCTAGATCGGGCCTTGTCATAACCGCGAACCAAGTAGATTCATCAGAGTCATTAATTAATTTATGTTCATACTCAACGGATTCAAGACCTTTTGCTTGAAGATCAAGAAGATTGTAATTGAACCCGGCTTTCTGCAATCCCGGATAGGCAAGTGCCGACAATATCAGAGCGACAGCAAGAACTGATTTCGGGCGTGAAATAACCTTATCCATAAAGGGCATGGTCGCCATACGCGGATGAGATGAAGGAAAAAGATTACGTCTTCCTGCAAGAAGCAAAAGTGAAGGAAGAACCGTCAGCATGGAAATAAGGCAGAAAATAATCCCGGTTCCACCGATAAGTCCAAGCTCGGCCAGCCCCACGAATTCCTGTCCTAACACGGCATAAAAAGCACATACGGATGTAATTCCACCAAGAAGAACGCCCGGCCCGGTATGCATCAATGATTCTTCAACTGCGTCTTCAGGCGAAAGGCCCGCAGCCGTCCCTTCAACATAGCGCAGAACAACATGAATACCGAAATCCACACCGATTCCGACGAGAACAAGCGCGAAAACAATAGATAAAAGATTAAGACTTCCCAGCGTTACCAGAGCAAATCCAAAAGTCCACGCCATAGCGCAAAAAAGGGAAAACATAACTAGCGCAGGTCTGAGCCAGCCGTGAAGAACTATCGTAAACAACAGCCCCACCAGCAGAACAGAGACAATTGAGGCAAGAGTCATATCATCATTAGTGGTGATCATTTCATCAGCCGAAAGAACAGGTCGTCCGGTAAGTCCGGCGCTGACCTCTGGAAATTCTTCACGAGTCTGATTCAGAGAATCACGAACAACTTTAAGAGCCTGACCAATAACAGACATTGCCGCAAAATCTTTTTTAGGCAGAATACGCATGATCAGGAGCTTGCCGTTGCGGGTATAAAAATACTGCATTCCAGCTTTATCCAGATTCAGCACAGGACCGGAATTTTCAGATAAAACAGTTCCCTTATCAAGAGCACTTTTCATTTTTCCGACCAGCGAATCCAAAGCTCCCACCATGGGAATAAGCATTTCAGGATCAGCGGCTCCGCCCATATCTTTTTTACCACTAAGCAGTTCCGCATTCATATCCAGAAACTTTGCCAGCCCCGGCCCATTGAACCATTCATTACCAAGCGGCCCTATATTACGGGCAAGTTTGACAAAATCGCGCAGTTCATCTTCCGAAGCAAACATTAATACGCCCGGTCCCATATCCCTTGCGGACATGGCATAATGAACTTCTCTAATTACATTAGACTTTCCTTCAAGCTTAGTGGCAAGAGAGGAAGCGAAAAGAGCAGCCTGCTCCTTACCCTTATCTGTCCCGCCGGTTTCAATGACCACGAACATATATTCCTGATCGCCGAAATTCTTAATCTGCTCAAGATTCCGCTTCTGAAAAGGAAGGTCATGAGAAAGTAAATTATCCTGATCACTGTCCAGCTTAAGATACAAAGCGGAAGAAACTCCGCAAATAATAGCTAGAACAAGACCGCATATGACTATTGTTCCGGGGCAGGTGCGAACCATGCGCCAAATAACAAGAATCAAAAAATTCTGAATTTTTTTGAATATATCCACAGAAAATACGCCCGAAACTTTATAAAATATTCGGGTCTTTTCAATATGTTGAGAAACGTCGGAAGCAGCTTTTAAACGAAGCTCAGACGGCTAAGAAGTACGGGCTGTACGAATCCCCAGATCTTTAACTGTTTTCCAACCTGAACCTGTGATTTTATGAGCTTCCTTCAGCACCGAGTCCATTGCAGTGAGAAACTTGTCTACGTCATCATCATTAATCATTAACGGCGGAAGAATTTTAACAGTATCAAGGCCATGCCCTGCAACCTGACTTAAGATATCATGCTTCTCAAGCAGCGGCATAGTTATCATCTGACAAAACAGATCATCATTCATTTTATGAAGCAGCTTCCAGCTTGCTTTAAGAGCCAAAGACTTAGGCTCACCGAACTGCATCCCGATCATAAGTCCTTTTCCGCGAACTTCGGTCAACATCTCATACTTTTCAGCAAGTTCCCGCATTCCTTGAATGATACGATCACCAAGCCTATCAGCATTCTCTGAAAGTTTTTCCTGTTCAATTATTTCAATTGTTGCCAGTCCGGCTGCCATCGCAAGATCGTTCTGACCAAAAGTATTTGAATGAGCAAAACATCTTTCCATTGAATCAAAAATTTTAGCATGTATCGCACGGGTGGTAATAACAGCTCCAACGGGAATATAACCACCGGAAAGAGCTTTAGAAATCACCAAAATATCAGGCTTAACACCCCAATGGTCTACTGCGAACATTTTACCGGTTCGACCCAGTCCACACTGAACTTCATCGGCAATCATCAAAGTGCCATAACGGTCACAGAGTTCGCGTGCGCCTTGAAGATATCCGTCTTCGGGTACAAAAACGCCCTTGCCCTGAATCGTTTCAAAAATAAAAGCACCGACATCACCGCCGGAAAGAGCTTTCTCAAGAGCACCTAAATCATTAAAAGGAACTCCTGAACAGTCCGGCAGTAAAGGTTCATTCCTACCCCTGAACTCTTTATTCCCGTTCACGGAGAGCGCACCGAGAGTCAATCCATGAAAAGCATGCTCACAATGAACGAGTTTATGGCGCCCTGTGGCCTGTCTCGCAAATTTAAGAGCTCCTTCAACCCCTTCCGCCCCGGAATTGGTAAAAAAGACCGCTTCAAGATCACCCGGAGCTAACTCGGCAAGCTTTTCAGCAAGCATTCCCGAAAGCACTCCCAAATCCATCTGTACAAGACTGGCTGTTTTAGCATCAATAGTTTCATGCAGAACTTCAGCAACATGAGGATGGTTACGCCCTATATTGTAAACTCCGAATCCCGCGAGAAAATCCAAAACTTTCTTTCCCTTTGCATCTGTCAGATACGCACCTTCGGCTGACACATAATTACGGTCATACCCGATTACTTCCAGAACCCTGACGAATTGAGGGTTAACATACTTACGATGAAGATCATAAGATTCTGCAATTCTTGACTTATATTTGCTAACAATATCCGAACTCATTGTTTTAAGCTCCACTATAATTTTACTGTCATTTATTCTGTTTAAAGGGACTCACGGAAAATACTCTGCTTGCCCTTCGCGGTCAATGGCTTGCCACGAATTTAGATGCTTGACAACAAAGTTGCCAAAACCGCCTTTGACCTGTAGATTTACGCACATCTTAATGACCTATAAAACAGGCTTAAATAAAAATCGCTGCCTGCAAAGGAGGCTACAAATAATGAGTAAAGTAGTAAGGGCTGAAACAGCCGGATTTTGTATGGGAGTCGACCTTGCTCTCAATAAACTGGACTCACTGATTGAAAATAAGGACCGCGGATCTATCTATATTTTAGGACCGATCATTCACAATCCGCAGGTACTTGAAGAATATGAAAAAAAAGGCGTAATAACTGCCAATTCAGCTGACGAAATTCCCAGAGGCTCTTTTGCTGTAATCAGAGCACACGGAGTTCCGCAAAACGTTGAAGAAGAACTTCGCGAAAGAGGCATAAACGTCATAGACGCAACCTGCCCGAAAGTAAAAAAAGCACAGCTCCTTATTAAGCGTAACACTACTGACGGACGCATCCTCCTGCTTTACGGTGAAGACAGCCATCCTGAAGTTAAAGGACTTTTAAGCTATGCCCCCTCCGGCACGTGTCTCTTCGACAGCACAGAAGAACTCAAATCTATCGAACTGGACCCTTCAAAAAAATACTGTCTTGCAGCACAAACCACTCAAGATCGTATTATTTATGACGAAATAATTCAATATCTTGAAAGTAAAGGGCTTGATGTAATCGTGCTTAACTCCATATGTGATGCAACCCGCCAGCGGCAGGAAGAAGCTATCGTACTCTCCAGCAAAGTCGATCACATGATCGTTGTCGGCGGACGCATCAGCGGCAACACCCGCAGATTAGTTCAGGTTGTTGAAGCAACCGGAACAAAATGTACTCATGTAGAAATAGCCGAAGAACTCCCCCTTAAAGGGCTTAAAAATTTCAACACAATAGGACTCACAGCCGGAGCTTCTACTCCCAAAAGGCTTGTCGACAGCATTCAGCAGATTCTTGAAGAGCTTTAATTAAAGATTATTCCTTTCTCCCTGTTAACAACAAAACAGCCCGCAATTTTTAATATAAATTGCGGGCTGTTTTAGTAATAATTTAAATTCAAACGGTTCTATACATCCCGCCCCTTATCAATCACTGCGGAATTCCATGTGTAGTTTTTAAATCCCTGATTAAAAAACAGGGAATATAAAACCGGACACAAAATCAAGGTCAGCACAGTAGCAAACATCAAACCGGACATAATGCAGTTTGCCATCGGCCGCCACATTTCGCCGCCTTGTAACGAAAGCGGAACCATTCCGATAATAGTAGTCGTCGCGGTCATAATAATCGGCCTTGCTCTTTCAAGGGAGGCAAGCACGATTGAATCGGCTAATTCAATTCCCTTACCACGCTGCATTTCTATTCTATCTATCAACATAATCGCATTGTTAACAATAATTCCCAGCAGACTGATCATTCCCAGCATGGGCATAAATCCGAAAGGAGAATTAGTGAGAATCATCCCCGGCGTAATTCCGCACATCATGGGCGGCAACGTCAAAAGGATGATAAGCGGCCTTCTGAACGAGTTAAACTGAAATATAAGAACCAGAACAAGCAGCCCCATTGCCAGAGGCATGTTGGCGTTGATTGATTCCTGACTTTCCTGACTCTTTTCAAACTCTCCGCCGTAACTGACCGAATATCCCATAGGCCATTCGGAAGATTTCATCATTTTTTCTATCTTCGGCCGCACAGCATCAAGTGTTTGCAATGCGAAATATCCATCATACAGATCGGCCTTAACTGTCATTGTCCGAGTCTGATCTCTGCGGCGAATATCAGAAGGCTGCCAAACCAGTTCAGATGTGGCTATCTGACTGAGCGGTACACTTCTGCCGTCCTGATATGAATAGACATTTATACTTTCAAGCTTATCAAGTCTGTTACGAAAAGAATCTTCACTTCTAAGTACAATCGGAATATTAACATCACCCTCGCGATACGTAGAAGCCTGATAGCCGCTCATGCCTGATTGAAGGCTCATTGCGACATCAAAACTTGAAAGTCCTGCTTCGCGCGCCTTGTTCTGATCAACATCAACCACCATCTTTTTGGCCCACTGCCCCCAGTCATCCCAGACACGGGAAATTCCGGGAGTAACTTCAAGCAATGCATCAACCTTATCTCTTAATGCATACAATGTTTTTTGATCAGGCCCGGAGATACGAATCTGAACAGGCGCTCCGACAGGTGGGCCGTTCATCAATTTTTTAAGACTGAAATCTGCATCAGGATAATTGCTTTTAAGTTCCGTGCGAGTTCTGGCTATAAGCTTATCCACGTCTTCAATGGATCTGGTGTTAACAATAAAAGTTGCCAGATTGTCATTGCGTTGTTCAAGGTTAAGCGGCAGATACCACCTTGGACCACCATGACCTATAAAAGTTCCTATACTATCCACCCCGTCATCGGCGAGTAGATACTTCTCAAGCTTTGCAACTTCCTCAGCAGTCGTATTTATATCCGAACCGAAAGGCTGCCAGAAATCTATTGTGAACTGCGCTCTTTCATTAGGCGGGAAAAACATTTTCGGAACAAATTGAAATCCCCAGAAAGCAGCGATACATCCGGCTAGCACCAGCGAAAGAAAAGCTGTGCGATGTTTTAGACAAAACAACAATAAATTTCTATAACCATTATACATACGACCTGAAAATGTCTGAATTACGACTTTGGGCTTGAGTACATAAAAACAAAGCATGGGGATCATGGTCATGGATAAAGCCCATGAACATAACAAGGTCAGGGTAACAACCACAAAAAGAGAAAAACAATATTCCCCAACCGTACTTTCAGCGAGTGGAATGGGAAGAAACGCAAAAATAGTAGTCAGAGAAGCGGCAAGAAGCGGCATCCAGAGTTCTGAAACAGCTCCGATAACAGCCTTCATTCGATCTTCGCCAGCCGCAAGCTTTACCAGAATAGCCTCTGAAACGACCACTCCGTTATCAACTAAAATCCCCAGTGATATTATCAGAGAAGCAATTGATATTCTTTGTAAAGCCACGTCAAAAAACGGCATCAATGCTATACATCCGAGCATGGCCATCGGGACCAGCGACCCCGCAACAAGGCCAGTCCTGAATCCTGCAAATGCGAGAATAACTAATACTACAAACAGAAAAGATTCAAGTAGATTGATCATAAAATTGTTAACAGCCGTTTCTACATATTCCGGCTGATACACAACAATATTATAATCCATGCCGTGATACAGATTCGCTGAAAGCTGATCAAGCTTTGCTGTGACTCTCTTGCCCAACTCCATAATATTATTGCCGTCTGCCATCGAAACGGCAAGCATAATGGCGGGAGCACCGTTATAACGGCTCATAACAGACGGCGGATCGGCAAAACCTCTGGAAACCTTTGTAACATCGGAAAGTTTCATGCTGGACTTCATGCCTTCAAGCCTCATTGAAAGGGAAGCAATGTCGTCTACAGACTTAAATTCTCCGGTCGGTTCAATGGAAATTCTGTCCGGCCCTACTTTGGATGAGCCGCTCGGTCTAATAGAATTCTGATGATCAATCATCTGTCCCACGGCAAATGGGCTTACCCCTGCCGCAGCCATACGCGAGTTGGAAAAATCGATATAAATTCTTTCGTCCTGAAGTCCCCAGCGGTCAACCTTCCCAACGCCTGAGACCATCAGCAATTCATCACGGGTATAATCCGCAACATCCTTAAGTTCACGATATGAAAAGCCGTCTCCCGTCAGCGCAATAATAATACCGAAGACATCTCCGAATTCATCATTGATGACTGGAGTCATAGCCTCTGACGGTAACGTCGGCTGAGCATCCGAGACTTTGTTGCGGAGCTTCTGCCACATGGGATTCATATTTTTGATGGAAGCATAAAATTCCACTTCGATAATAGAAATCCCCGTCATTGACTGAGAACGAACGACTTTGACATCACCGATTTCACGAATTTTTTCTTCAAGTTTATCAGTGACAAGTTCCTCAACACGCTGAGGAGAAGCACCTGGAAAACCGGTTATAACCACCGCGGTCCGGATAGTAAAATCCGGGTCTTCCGCCTTGGGAATGTTCATAAAAGTCATTACCCCGCCCAGCGCTATGAGCAGGAAAATGGCAATCGATGTGCGATTATTTTCAATGCACCACTTTGCAATGTTCACGAAAGATCTCCGACTGTTTTAACCTTCATGCCATCCTTAAGGGAATGAACTCCGCGGGTAACAACAGTCTCACCGGCCTTTAAGCCCTCTTTTATCTGGACGCCTATCGGGGACAATGAACCGATCTCAACCTTGCGCAATTTCACAATAGTACTGTTTTCAATAACCCAGACGTGCGTGCTGCCATCAGGATTACCCACAACAGCGGACGGTGGAACAAATATATGGCTGCTTCCTGTGCGCCCTGGAAAATTTACATCCCCTGACATCCCGCTGCGGAGAAGCTTATCCGAGTTATTCAGATAAACCTTAACCGGAAAAGAAGCCCTCTGGTTGGCTCCGATACCGACTTCCATGACAATGCCTTTCATCACTTTTCCGGGCAGCGCATCAAAAGTAACTTCCACATCTTCTCCTTCGCTGACTTGCGAAATCAAAGTATCAGGAAGTAGTATACTCATCTTCATCTGCCGCCCTGCGTTGAAAACAATTACACCCTGTCCAGATTGAACATTTTGATGAATATTAACGTTTACCTTACTTACCCAGCCATCAAAAGGAGCTATAAGAACTGTATATTTAAGTTTTTTACGGGCAATATCGAGCATCTTTGCCGTGGCATTCAGATGGGCTTCCTGAGATTTAAAGTCAGCAACAGCCTGATCCAGCTCACTCTTAGATATTACCTTACGGTCATAAAGCTGAGTAACTCTGTCCACATCGGCTTTTGCGCGGGTATAATTTGCACGGACCTGTTCAAGCTGAGCTTCTATCTGATTAACTTCCAGCTCATAGTCGGCGGGGTCAAGCTTAGCGACAACATCACCGGAGCTGAATTTTCTACCGATCTGGTCGCCGGAAAAAGATATAATTTTTCCGCCTACACGAAATGAAAGTTCCGATTCAAGAGCATCTTCCGCAGTACCGGAAAAGGTCCATTGCCTGTCGGAAAGAGATTCTCCCACCTGCATTGTTTTTACAGGGCGTATAATTTCCTCGACAGATCCCTGCTTATTCTTGCATCCGGCAACAACTAAAAAACTCAAACACAAGACTGTAAGTATTACTTTATTCATTTTCACTATTCCTGACAGCCTACAAAGGCGACTGCTCTTCTACACAAAACTTCTGTGATTATTTCTATATTTTCAGGTGTATATTCATCCCAACCAATTCTTGTCATAAGCACCTTTGGATGAACAAATTTAAGAACCATCCCTATCAGGGCCGTGCCGACAATCGCACGTTCTTCTGTTGAAACCTTACCATCCATTGCAACGGCAAGAATTTCCCCCAAACTCTCAAATATCGGAGTAAAGAGATACTCATCAAGCATTGGATATAGTTCACTCGGAGCTGCAAGCTCCCTTGTAATGATAAGAGCAGCCCACATCGTTTCCTGACTCCCAGCTGATCGTCTGATAAAGAAACCGAAAAACCATTTAACTAAATCACTTTTTGTAAGTTTGTTCTGTTTCAACATATCAACACGCTCACGCACTTCTTCCAATGACGGAAAAATTTCACTTCTGCGTTCAATCATACTTTGTAAAATAGCCTCATAAAGTCCAAGTTTACCGCCGAAGTGATAGCCGACAGTGGCAAGATTTATTTCTGCTTCCATGGCAAGATTCCGCATGCTCACGCCTCTGAAACCATTCAATGCGAACAACCTTGCTCCAACCAGCAAAAGCCGCTGGCGAGTCTCTTCACCCCGTGACTTTTTATTCTTCGGTCCCTTGGATATATCAGCCATATTAAAAACCTCTTATTAATTTGAGTTAATAAAAGTTAACTACGCGCCACTCAAAAGTCAAACGTTTGTTTAAAACTAGTGTTTAAAACTATTGTTTAAACACTCAATCAATTTTAACACCTAAATACAACCACTTAGGCATAATAGATTTTTACACTTTCATTCTGCGATGCAATAATTTATCTCAAGAATACAAACCGATAGATTATGAGGAAAGAAACAGGAGAATAATTATGACAGCATTGCTCGTTATCGATATGCAACGAGGCGTATTTGAAGGGAATAAAAAAAGATTTGATTCAGCAAATATTATTGAACGCATAAACCTGCTGATAGATTATGCACGTGTAAAAAACATTCCAGTCTTCTTTATTCGCCACAACACCCCGACAGAGGAAGATCTTAAATATGGCTCTGACGGCTGGCAGGTTCTTCCCGCCATGCACAAAAAAGACTCAGACATAGCTGTTGAAAAAACATGCTGTGATTCTTTCTGCAAAACTGATCTTGAAGAACAACTCAATAAGCTTGGTGTGAAAAAATTGATTGTAGCAGGATGCTGCACAGACTTTTGCGTAGATACAACAGTTCGCGAAGCCGCCAGCAGAGGATTTGAAGTAACGGTAGTATCAGACGCGCATACCACTGCCGAGAAACCATATCTTGAAGCAAAAATTATTATAGAACACCACAACTATGTATGGTCTGAGATGGAAACACTGCATCCAATTAATGTTCGCCCTACTGCGGAAATAATCAAATAAATAAAGCCCCCTTAAAGCTTGCTTTAAGGGGGCTAAATATTAATTAAAACGTTATCTTATTAACTTACGCAGAATTAACTGATCCTTGTCGTTTCCAGCACTGCATCAATAGTTTTAAGCCTGTTTAATGCGCGATGCAGATGTCCGAGGTCGCGAACTTCTACTGTGAATTCCAGCAATGAAATACCATCCACATCAGACTTAAATGTGCCTGAATCAATATTCACGTCCTGCTCAGCCAAAACAGAACAAATTTTTGCAAGCAGCCCTTTGATATTTTTACAACGAATACTTATCTGCGCAGGATGAGAAGCTTCTTCCTGTCCGCCGGACCACGAAACGCTTAAGAGGCGCTCTTCCTCAAGACTTTTTACATTCGGACAGGTTGCGGCATGAACAACCACTCCACGCCCACGACTGATATATCCGATGATAGGTTCACCGGGCAACGGAGTACAGCAACCGGCAAAACGAATAAGGACATTATCAACGCCTTCAATCTCAATGGAGTTGGCGACATTCTGGCTCTTATCTTCACTGACTTGCGGTTCATGAATCTCAGCCTCTTCCGGCTCTCCTTCAATGTTGTTGATTACCGCATAAAGCCGGCGCAAAACTTTCTTAGGAGTAATTCGCGAATATCCGATATTTGAAAGTAAATCATCAACATTTCCACATGAAAATTCATCCGCAAGCATGACGAAATAACCGTCTTTGACAGCTTTAGGCACGTTAAGATTCATGCGGCGGCCTTCTTTCTCAAGCATCTCTTTAGCCAGACTGATAGAGTGCTCTCTTTCCTCAGTCCTGATGTAATGCTTGATACGGGTACGGGCCTTTGCAGTCTTTACAAACTTAAGCCAGTCACGGCTGGGCTTACGTTTTTTATCAGTAAAAATTTCAACGGTATCACCGTTTTTAAGACCGGTTGTGAGCGGAACGAGTCTGCCGTTAACTTTTGCCCCGGTGCAGTGATTACCGACATCAGTATGAATTGAATAAGCAAAATCTACAGGAGTAGCACCGTCCGGCAGTTCTTTAATATCACCGCCGGGCGTGAAAATATAAACTTCGTCATTAAACAGATCAAACCTGAGCGAGGACATAAATTCGCGAGGATCTTCAAGCTCGCGCTGCCAGTCCATAATCTGCCTGAGCCATGAAAAACGCTCAGCATCTCTATTCTGCTTTGAAGAACTTGTGCCGGATTCCTTATATTGCCAATGAGCGGCAACACCGTATTCAGCAACCTTCTGCATTTCTTCAGTACGAATCTGAATCTCGATGCGCTCCCCTTCGGGACCGACAACAGTCGTATGCAAACTCTGATACATATTGGCTTTAGGAATAGAAATATAATCCTTGAAACGTCCTGCAACAGGCATCCACATGGAATGAACCAGTCCAAGGACCGCGTAACATTCCTTCACAGATTCAACTACGACCCTGAAAGCTATGATGTCATGAACTTCATCAAGCTCAAGTCCCTGACGCGTCATTTTATTATAAATGCTATATTTATGCTTGGTTCTACCGTTAATAGAACCTTTGAGTTCGTTGCTTTCCAAAACGTCATGCAAAAGACCCAGCACTTTATCAACATATTCTTTACCCAGAGTATGCTGACGTTCAAGGCCGTCGGTAATGTTCTGGTAAATATCCGGTTTTAAATAGTAAAGACAAAGGTCTTCAAGATCACGCTTAACCATGTACAGGCCGAGCCTGTTAGCAAGCGGAGAATAAATATCCAGTGTTTCCTGAGCTATTAAAAGCTGCTTGTAACTCTTCTGGAAATCCAGAGTACTCATATTGTGCAAACGGTCAGCAAGCTTAACCATAAGTACACGAATATCTTCAGCCATAGCTAGAATCATCTTACGGATATTTTCTGCTTTAGCTATTGCTTTGGACTCAAAATCCATCATTCCTATTTTGGTCACGCCGTCGACAATATCCGCGACCTCTTCCCCGAAAAGGTCTGCAATTTCATCGATTGTTGTATCTGTATCTTCAACTGTATCATGAAGGAGACCTGCTGCAACAGTAGGTTCATCCATCCGCATATCAGCTAAAATTTTCGCAACATGGAGAGGGTGAGACAAATAAGGCTCACCCGAAAGACGCACCTGTCCTTCGTGAGCGCGCGCAGAGAACACATAAGCTCTCCGAATGAGATCCATATCAGGATCATCAATATAGGTACTGACTATATCAGTAATTTCATTAATTCTTATCATCTTATTGCTGTATCCTGAGCTTCTTCTGGGATGAGGTGGGTATCCACCAGCTGTTTGAATTGTAATCGAGTCCTGCGGGGGCAATTTTCAACCCTTTAATCCGGCTCTGATATATGGGAAGCGACATTTGTACGTAAAGAAAACAATACGGCTGCTCTTCGTGCATTATTTCCTGAATCCGGTCATAAATAACCTTACGCTCTGCCTGAGCTAAAGTTGTACGGCCTTTTTCCAGAAGTTCGTCAAGTTCAGCGTTACGGAATTTTACAAAATTAAGTCCACCGGGCACGGCCTTTGAAGAGTGCCATACATCATAAATATCGGGATCTTGAAGGATATTCCAACCAAGAATTGTTGCATCAAACTGCCCTTTATTAATAAACTCCTTAATAAAGGCGGCCCACTCAACGGTTCTTATCTGAACATCAATACCGACATCCTTAAGACGGTTCTGAATAATTGTTGCGGCCTTAATTCGCAAGGTATTTCCCTGATTTGTCAAAATAGTAAAAGCAAAAGGGATTCCTTCACGGTCAAGAATGCCATCGCCGTCTGTGTCGGACCAGCCGGCCTCTTTCAAAAGTTCTACAGCTTTCTCCGGGTGATACCCATATGGCACAAGTTTATCATTAAACACCCATGTACCGGGCTTATAAGGGCCGATTGCGGGGTAACCAAGCCCTAAAAGCACACCTTTAACTATTTCTTCTTTATTTATAGCATAAGAAATAGCCCGTCTCACGAGGACATCTTTAAAAAATTTACTTTCCGTATTGAAACCAAGATACGCATAAGAAAAGGAAAGATACTTAAATTTCTGAAAATCTTTTTCCCAGCTTTTACCTACAGTCTGAAACAGATACTGCTGAGGAGTAAGCATCATGCTGTCCAATTTTCCGGTTTTAAGTTCTAAAAACTGAGTTGAAAGGTCAGGAATGATTCTGTAAACGATCTCATCAATATTAGGACGCCCCTCAAAATAATCCTCATTTGCCTCAAGTATAAGCCTCTGACCGGGAATCCATTCCTTAAGCTTATATGGCCCCGCCCCTATGGGTGCACGGGCATACCGAGTTTCAGTCAGTTTCTCATTTTCAAGCAAATGTTTGGGCAGAATATGATGCGCCCATGTTATCAGCGAGCGGGCAAAAACTTTATCATAAGTCACTTCAAATGAATACTTACCCGTAAGCTTGAATTCTTTGATATTCAGATAATCCGCAGCGTAAGCTGTTGGAGTATTCGGATCAATCATAAGTTTATATGTAAATTCAACATCTTCAGCAGTAAGAGGGACACCGTCAGTCCATTTTATATCATCACGCAGAGTGAATTTTAACAGCTTGCCATCATCAAGAACCTCAAAAGATTTTGCTGCCTCACCAACTAATTCAATATCTTTGTTGTACTTTAGTGGAGAAACAAATAACTTGCTTGCTACGGAATGGCTTGCACTGTCCGAAGACAAGGCCGAAATAAGATTTATCGGCTCCGCAAGAATCGGTTCAGTAAGCCTCCCACCGTAAGCAGGTTCACTCTTTTCCGTGGACGTTACAGAACTTTCAAGAGAAGTCCCTTTTTCTGCATCTTGCCCGGGGGCTTGTCCGCATGAAGATAAAAATAAAAGACAGCCGGATAAGACAAAACAGACTACACTTTGAATCATGTTTTCCTTGTTTTTTATAGAAAATATTTGATAAAATTAGTTAAACTGCTATTACTAAACAGTATGGACTAATGTGCTTAAAAAGCCAAGCAATGTGTGGTAACGGATTGACCAAAACGTTTTTTTACCTTACGGAAACACCGTAACAAGCAAATTCTAAACAACACTTTATTATAAACAATATCAACCATTATGCAATTACTTACTAAAGATAGAGTTCGGGGGTCCAAGTAAGGATGTCTCAAAATGAAGAAGCAGTCGTAAAAAAGATACTCAAAGATTTTGTGTCCAATACCGTTCCAGAATATATTCTGGACGGCTCTCGCACTATTGTAAATTCCGGCGGAGTACAAAAGCTGGAATTGAAAAAACGTGAACGCTACTGGGATGTGGACTCTTCCATTCAAGGCGATGACTTTCAGATATACACATCCGAACTGGGACTGAATCTAGCTGAAGAAAATATAAACCATTACTGCAATTGTCCGGATTCTTATTCCGGCGTCTGTAGACATGTCGGTGCCGCAGCTTTAAAACTTTTGCTGACACTTGATTCCGAAGAAGAAAAAGCGGAATCAAGCAAGCAGGCTGACTGGCGTCAAAATTTCAGATCATTTTTTTCTACAGAACTTGAACCTGAAGCAGGTAAACACTATATAATTTATCGCATGTACCCTGAGCCGGAACGGCTTCAGGTGTCATTTTTCAGAGCCAGACAAAATAAATCAGGACTTTCACAGGTTCAAAATGAAGTTGATCTTGAAAGCATCATTGCAAACCCGGAATGGAGCGAAACATCTCCCAACCTTCCGCTTGTAGCCGAACAGATCGGTCATTTTCTTGACTACCGCGGACACAGAGTTGATATCCCGGCAGGCCTTCATGCCTGGTTTTTCAGAGCCGTAAAAGATGAATATTACATTTTCCTGCGCGACACGGACATTCCCATCCGTATCGAAAGCCGGACTATGCAGCTTAAATTATCTCCGCAGCTTGCAGAAGAAGGTCTCAGCTTTGATATTCTGCTTTCCGATGAAGGCAAACCTCCGTTTTCCATTATGGATGATGACGAGGTCTTCTTTTATGGCAGACTACCGCTATGGGTATACTGGAAACATGGATTCTACCCTGTCCAGACAACTTTAGACCCTAAGCTTGTACAGGAAATGAGGATTCAGAATCCTTCAATTCCACCCGGAGATATTCCTGAATTTCTTGATCGGGTATGGACGCAGATTCCTGTTTCCGACCTTTATGATCACGAAGAATTTCTTGAAAAAATGCAACCGTTCTTTGTTCCGGCAGGCTTCAATCCGAAGCTTTACCTGAATGAAGAAGGCAGCCTGCTGACCATCAGGATCGATAACATATACGAGACTGAACATGGTGAAGTCAGCATGCCGGAACCTAATCCTGATCTGCAAACAGGTAGTTATAAAGATGGAGAGAAATCTTATCTGGTTCGCCGCGCTCAGGATGAAGAGGCTATGCTTTTCTCTGAACTCAGAGATATGGGTTTCCAGCCGAGAAACAATTCTACATGGTTCATGGAACAGGAAGCTGCAATCACATTCCTGCTTGATTTCTATCCGCAGCTAGTTGAAGCCTACAGAATTTACGGTGAAAAGAACCTTACACGCTACAAAGTAAGATTAACAAAACCGCAAATCGTTGCAGAAATAGATACGGATGATGACAATAAATGGTTCAACCTCGATATTACTGTCGAGTATGACGACCAGCGTGTTCCTATAGATAAAATATGGGAAGCATGGAGTCAGGGTAAACGTTATGTACAGCTTAAAGACGGCTCGTACACAAGTCTGCCTGAATCTTGGCTCAAAAAACTGAGCCACAAGCTTAAAGCTCTCGGATATGATCCGGACCAGCCTCCAAGGGCTACGTATGAACAATACGAAACTCCGATTCTGGACAAAATTATTGAAGACCTTCCTGACACCAAAACTGATGAACAGTTTGTCAAACTAAGGGAAAAAATTCATAATTTCGAAGAGATAAGACAGCTTGAACCTCCCAAAGGGCTCGATGCGACATTACGTCCGTATCAGCTTCAGGGCTTAAGCTACTTGAATTTCCTGCGTGAATACCACTTCGGAGGAATTCTCGCGGATGAAATGGGACTTGGTAAAACAATTCAGACCCTTTCTTTCCTTCTTTCGCTTTATGAAAGAGATATAAAAGGACCGAATCTAATCATCGTTCCAACTTCAGTTCTTCCCAACTGGGAGCGTGAAGCTAAGAAATTCGTTCCTCAGCTTTCAGTTTTGACTATCTACGGGTCCAGACGTGAAGAACTGTTCAAACAGATCAGCACATCCAACATCGTAATTACGACGTACGCATTACTACGCAGAGATCTTGAAGAACTGCTCAAGCGGGAATACACATCTGTAATTCTCGACGAAGCACAGAATATCAAAAATCCGAATACCATCACCGCAAAATCTGTGCGTCAGTTAAAATCTGAAATGAGACTCTGCCTTTCCGGTACTCCGATTGAAAATAATTTATTTGAACTATGGTCCTTGTTCGAGTTCCTTATGCCCGGATTCCTCAGCTCACAGCACGCTTTCCAGCGCGGCATAATTAAACCGATCAAAGACGGTGACGAAGAAGCTCTTGATTACCTCCGTACCAGAGTCAAACCGTTCATTCTTCGCAGAACAAAATCTGAAGTGGCGAAAGACCTTCCGCCTAAAATCGAAACTGTTCATTACTGCGACCTCATCGAAGAACAGCGTGATCTCTACAATGCTCTGGCTAAACGCCTTAGAGATCAGGTTCTCAAAGATGTTGATCAAAAAGGTATGGCAAAGAGCCAGATGTCCATACTTGATGCACTTCTCAAACTTAGACAAATCTGCTGTCACCCGAGACTGCTCAAACTCGACATGCCCGGTTTTTCAACCAATCTCCCGTCCGGTAAGTTTGATGCCTTCAAAGATCTCATCTTTGATATAGTAGAAGGCGGACATAAAGTTCTTGTTTTCTCCCAGTTTGTGCAGATGCTTCATATCATCCGCTCATGGCTGACCATTAAAGAGATTCCTTTCACCTATCTTGACGGTTCCAGTAAAGACCGCTTCGAACAGGTGGATAAATTCAACGATACGCCTGAAATCCCGATCTTCCTGATCTCCCTCAAAGCGGGCGGAACAGGTCTGAACCTGACCTCAGCTGACTATGTTATTCATTATGACCCATGGTGGAACCCGGCAGTTGAAAATCAGGCTACTGACCGTACTCACCGTATCGGTCAAAAGAGACAGGTTTTTGCTTACAAGCTGATCTGTCAGAACACAGTTGAAGAAAAAATTCTTAAACTGCAGGAAATGAAAAAAAGTGTTGCGGACGCAATTATTCCCGGTCAATCAGCACTCAAGTCTCTCACTCGAGATGATCTTGAAATGTTATTTGAAATTTAGATTTCGCGTAACAAAATCGTCACAGAAAAACTTAATAACCCCGGGTTCTTTAAATAGAACTCGGGGTTACTTTTTTGATGAAACAGAGTACGGTGCAATCATTAAGCTTTTAACTTTCAGGAGATTCTAATGCTTACCGATGAAAAAATTCCTGTTATAGCCTTTGTCGATAACCCTGAGCATTACCAAAAATCAGAAGTAACTAATGATCTTAATATAAAATATTGTGCAAGTTTAGACCTCTTCCTTAACGAAGTACTTGAAGAAAAATTTGCAGGGCTGATTCTCGACATCCAAAAAGTCATGAAAACACCAATTTATGAGCGCAATAGAATTTTCTCTATCAGCGCTGAAAGACCATTAATAAGAACTAAAATTGAATCCAACAAAGCCGTTTTTGTCGACGATCCGTCAAATTTTAAACTATGTTGCAGAGAAAAAACCAGTTCTATGACCCGCATAAATGAACGGGTAGAAGTAGATATCCCAATATTGATAAGCTCTGAAAATGATCCGGCAATGGCCAATAGTTTTAATGGAGCTATCCAAAACATTTCTGAATCCGGTTGCTTTATCAATACAGATGTAGATCTTTTTGATCAGGATTTTATATATTTAAGATTCGACAATCTTTCCAACAAACTACCTATATACGCCGGAATTCGCTGGACAAAATCAACAAAAGACAACTTAGAAGGAATCGGTGTAAAATTCATAACCATAACAGAAGACCAGAAATCTGAATTACTGATCAAATACATTAAGCCCAACCTGAATCCAAAGATGATAGCCATGCTACAGGCTAAGCAATAATGAGGGATCATGATAAAAGTCCGCTCGTTTTTGATCCACATAATAAGATTCGCAACACAGCTTGCTTTATCATCGGTACTTTTCAGCGGATGCGCATACTTCGGCAATCCCATCAATGATGCCATAGAGCTGAATAATGAAAAACAATACGAGCAGGCCGTACAGCAATTAAACCATGTAATTGAATCCGACGCATCGGCCGTGGCCAAAGCACAAGCTTTCATGCTTAGAGGAAAATCTTACATAAATTTACACGAATATAGATATGCTTACCGCGACTTGCAGGTTGCATGGAAAGTATCATGCGACCTTTATCAGAATTCTCCAGATTATGTACTCACGCCTCCGAACTCCACTTCCAATTCATCTGAACCAAATCCCGATTCAACACCTGCCGCCCCATTTCATCCAGCTCATGCCTGCGTAGAAACGATTCCGTTATTGATTGATGAACTAAAACCGTTCACAAGCGATTTTGCAGCCATAATGGCAACACAGGATGCTTCGGCAATCATTAAAAAGATGTTTCCGGAATTATTAAAAAAAAAATCACAGTAACATACGACCTAACTACCTACAAATATGCATTAAATTAAACAAAGACTTTCTGATAATATCATGTATTATAATAAGAAGAACACTCTCAGCTTAAATCTATTTGTATAGTTATTTTTTTTGATAAATAGTCAATAAATACAAGGGCACGACTGTTGAAAATTATATTTTGTTATTATTCGTATTGACATTTATTGCTACCGTCCATAAATGCCGTTTTCTGACAGTCAAAAAACACTTTGTTTTTCGGCAACCATGGTACGGGAGCACCTCCCGATTTACTTTTCATATGGAGGATTTATGAGTGACCCATACACTGGAAAGATGGACCGCTGAACGGTCTACAGAACTCTACGGCGTCCGCGAATGGGGCGCTGGATTCTTCGGCGTCTCCGATAATGGAGATCTTCAGGTTTCTGCCGACCCCGGTCATTTCGATCATGCGGTCAGCATACCGGAGATAATAGCCGGCATTCAAGAACGCGGATTGGGCATGCCCGTCCTTCTGCGCATCGAGAATATACTCGACACCCAGATATCCCTGCTTAACGAAAGCTTTATTTCTGCCATCGGAAGCCTCGGCTACCGCGGGTCATATCTCGGGGCATACCCTATAAAAGTCAATCAGCAACAGCAGGTGGTAGAGGCCGTGACTCGTCACGGTAAAAAATACCACCATGGTCTTGAAGCCGGAAGTAAGGCCGAACTCATCGCAGCCATGGGCATGATGCGCGACACTGAAGCAGTGCTCATCTGCAACGGCTACAAGGATGAGGAATTCATAGACCTTGGTCTGCACGCAACCCAGCTCGGTTTCAAGTGTGTTCTGGTTGTCGAAATGCCAAGTGAACTGGCTCTCATCATCGAACGCTCCAAGGAAAAAGGCGTAAAGCCTATACTTGGAGTTCGGGTCAAGCTTTCCGCACAGGCAAACGGCCTCTGGTCAGAATCTGGCGGAGACCGTTCAATCTTCGGACTGAATGCAACCCAGATCATTGATGTAATTGATCGTCTGCGTGAAGCGGAAATGTTGGATTGTCTGCAACTGCTGCACTACCATCTCGGTTCGCAGATCCCCAATATCCGTGATATTCGCGGAGCTGTATCCGAAGCAAGCCGCGTGTATGCGGGGCTGGTCGGTGAAGGCGCTAATATGCGTTACCTTGACCTCGGCGGCGGTCTGGCAGTTGATTACGACGGAACACAGACCAACTTCATGAGCAGCCGCAACTATTCTGTAAACGAATACTGTGTCGACGTTGTTGAAGGCGTAATGACCGTGCTTGACGAGCAGGAAGTGGATCATCCGATCATTATCACTGAATCAGGGCGTGCGGTAGTAGCATACTATTCAATGCTGCTCTTCAATGTGCTGGATGCCGCACATTTCGAACCGGAACCCCTGCCGGAGACACTTCCCGAAGATACAAATATTCACATTCAACACTTATTTGATGCGTTGAAAGATCTGAACCTGCGCAATATTCAGGAATGTTTTAATGACATCCTGTACTACCGCGATGAGGTGCGGCAAGCATTCAGCAGCGGCAGAATATCATTCAGAGAACGTGCCATGGGCGAAAATGTCTTTTGGGAGACAATACGCCGCATAGCTACTCTGGCAAAAGATCTGCCGACTCTTCCTCATGAGCTGGAGGGTATCGGGCATGCTCTTTCAGACATATACTACTGCAACTTCAGTGTATTTCAATCTCTTCCGGATGCCTGGGCGATAGGTCAACTATTCCCCATTATGCCGGTGCATCGTCTGAACGAAAGACCTTCACGGGAAGGAATTCTGGCAGACATAACCTGCGACTGTGACGGTAAAATTGACAGGTTCATCGATAGTCAGGGCGTTAAAAAAACGATGCCTCTGCATGTCCTGAAGGAAAACGCCGAGTACTACCTCGGAGCCTTCCTTGTTGGGGCCTATCAAGAGACGCTCGGTGATCTGCATAACCTACTGGGTGACACAAATATAGTGACAGTCAGGATACGCGATAACGGCGAGTTCGACTTTGTCGGAGAGATGGAAGGAGACACGGTGGAAGAAATTCTTTCTTATGTAGAATACGACACCAAATACCTTCTGACCCGTTTCCGTGAAACTGCGGAGAACGCTGTACGCACAGGAAAAATAACCCCGGCACAGCGCAGAGAAATACTTCAAGCTTACAAAACAGGCTTGCAGGGATACACTTACTTCGAAAGATAAAACAAATGGTGTCCTCCGACAACGAGGACACCATATGAGGAAACCGTTATGTCTAAAGTTCTAATCATCGGTGCCGGAGGCGTCGGCAGTGTAGCAGTTCACAAATGCGCCCAGATTCCAGAAATTTTCACTGAAATACATCTTGCCAGCCGCACTAAGGCTAAGTGTGATGCTATCGCCGAATCCGTAAAAACACGGACAGGCATCACCGTGCCCACATATCAGGTTGACGCGGACAACGTTCCCGAAACCGTAGAATTAATCAAAAAGATAAAACCAGATCTTCTGGTCAATCTAGCCCTGCCGTATCAAGACCTCACCCTCATGGACGCATGCCTTGAGACCGGGGTTAATTACATGGATACGGCTAACTATGAGCCCCTCGACGAAGCAAAATTTGAATACAAATGGCAATGGGCATATCAGGAACGTTTTAAAGAAGCCGGCCTGATGGCTCTGCTCGGCTCAGGCTTTGATCCGGGCGTTACCAATGTATTTGCAGCCCACGCTATGAAGCACCACTTCGATGAAATTCACGAACTGGATATCATCGACTGTAACGCAGGTGATCATGGACAGGCTTTTGCGACCAATTTCAACCCGGAAATAAATATCCGGGAAATAACCCAGCGCGGACGCTACTGGGAACGTGGCGAATGGGTGGAAACCGATCCTCTGGCATGGTCCATGGACTATGACTTCCCTGAAGATATCGGTGAAAAAAAATGCTATCTTATGTACCACGAAGAATTGGAATCGCTTGCCCTTCATATTAAAGGACTAAAACGCGCCCGTTTCTGGATGACCTTTTCCGAAAAGTATCTCACCCACTTAAAAGTGCTTGAGAACATAGGCATGACTTCCATTGAACCTATCGAATACAACGGGCAGATGATTCAGCCCATTAAATTCCTGACAGCAGTTTTGCCTGAGCCGGGATCACTGGGACCGCTCACAAAGGGCCGCACTTGTATCGGTAACGTCATGAAAGGCATAAAAAACGGCAAGGAAAAGAAACTCTACGTTTACAACATATGCAGTCATGAAGCCGCATATAAGGAAGTAGGCTCTCAGGCCATTTCCTACACAACCGGAGTTCCTGCCATGATCGGCGCTATGATGATGCTCACCGGAAAATGGACCGGCAAGGGCGTTTTCAACATGGAACAGCTTGACCCTGATCCTTTTATGGAAGCCCTGAATAAACACGGTCTGCCATGGAAAGAAGTGGAATTATAGTGGACGGTCGCACCGAGTTTCGCTTCAATCCTGCTGAAGTGGAAACTCCATCTTACGTAATCGACGAGGGCCTCCTTAAAAAAAATCTGGAGGTCCTCGCCTCAATAAAAGAACAAACTGGATGCAGGATTCTTCTTGCACTCAAATGTTTTGCCATGTTCAGCACATTTCCGATGTTTGCTGAAAAGCTAGACGGAGTATGCGCAAGCTCACCGCACGAAGCCAGACTCGGACGTGAAGAATTCGGACGCGAAGTTCATACCTTTGCCGCCGGATACTCCGAAAAAGACATCCGCGACTTATGCGAAACAAGTGATCACATTGTTTTTAATTCGTTTGCACAACTTGATAAATTCCGGCCTCTTGTGAAGTCTCTCGCTGCCGGTCAGAAAAGAGAAATTGAACTTGCAGTCCGCATTAATCCGGAACATTCTGAAGGCGCAACTCCGATCTATGATCCTTGTTCTCCCGGTTCACGTCTCGGCATTCGCAGGGCACACTTTGAGCCTGATAATCTTGAAGGGGTAACAGGTCTGCACTGGCACAACCTCTGCGAGCAGGACGCTGACTGTCTGAAAAGGACCATTGGAACTGTAGAAGCAAACTTTGCCGACATTCTGCCGCGTATGTGTTACGTCAACTTCGGTGGAGGACATCACATAACAAGACCGGGCTATGATCTAAATCTGCTGGTAAAACTCGTCACCACTTTTAAGAAAAAATGGAATGTCGAAGTTTATCTAGAGCCCGGTGAAGCAGTGGCGTTAAATAGCGGATATCTCGTATCTACAGTTCTGGACGTGATTCAAGCTGACATGCCCATCGTCATAATGGACTCAGCTGTTTCGTGCCATATGCCGGATGTAATCGAGATGCCCTACCGTCCGCATATCGCGGGATCAGGTGAAACGGGTGAAAAAGCATGGACATGCAGAATAGGAGGACCTTCCTGTCTGGCTGGTGATATTGCCGGAGAATACTCTTTCGATGCACCGCTCCAAACTGGGGACACTCTGGTGTTCACAGACATGGCCATCTATTCAATGGTTAAGACTAATACCTTCAATGGCATTCAATTGCCCTCAATAACGCTTTATAAGCCAGAATCAGACGAAATACACACAATACGTCGATTCGGTTATGAAGACTTCAAAAACCGCCTGTCATAGGAGAATGGCTAATGGCTACACATTTTCTTGAAGGGGAAATCCCCAACGAACACCCCGAAGAAGCATCTTTCCATATTATTCCAGTTCCTCTTGAAACTTCAGTTTCTTACGGTTCAGGTACCGCATTCGGTCCTGAGGCAATCATAGAAGCATCCACTCAGCTTGAACTGTGGGACGGTAAATCTGTTCCTGCTGATGACGGCATTCACACTGCCGAGCCTATTGATTGTTCAAAAGATATTTCTAAAACAATTGATGAGATAGAAGACGCAGTTGCCTACGCCGTAGAGTGTGAAGCTGTGCCTTTCATCCTTGGCGGAGAGCACACTGTGACAATCGGTGCATTACGTGCTTTAAAACAGAAACATGGACGTTTCGGAGTAGTCCAGTTTGATGCACATGCTGACCTGCGCGACATATATGAAGGATCTCTCTACAGTCACGCCTGCGTTATGCGCCGGGCCAGTGAAGATTTAAAACTGCCCATTTTCCAAATCGGAGTACGCGCCCTGTGTTTAGAAGAAGTTGAATACCGTGAAAAAATGGAAATTCCACATCTTGATGCCCGCAAACTTCATCTGAGAGGAATTCCGAAGATCCTTCTTCCCACAGACTTCCCTGAAAAAATTTACATAACTTTCGATGTTGACGGACTCGACCCGTCTGTTATCCGTGCAACAGGAACTCCTGTTCCCGGTGGAATAAGCTGGCACGATGCCCTTACGTTGCTGGAGCGTGCTGTTTCAAACAGAAAAATCATCGGAGCGGATGTTGTTGAACTTGCTCCCAGCGAAGGTGACCACGGTTCTGACTTTGCCGCCGCACAACTGGTCTATCAAATAATGGGGCTCTGCCCGCTGGAAGATTAAAAAAAAAGAGGGTGCAGATGCACCCTCTTTTTTTATTATCATTTACTGAAACTATATAATTAAAATGGAACTTCATCCATTCCGCTGGCTTCAGAAGGAAATGCAGGTCCAAGATCTTCCTCTTGCGAACCGCCTCCCTGCTGAGGAGCATTATTGTACTGATTCTGCTGAGGCTGTTGCTGACTCTGCTGCTGGTTATACTGACCAGCATTGTTCTGCTGGTTGTATTGACCTTGCTGATTCTGCTGGGGCTGCTGATTCTGCTGGTTATATTGACCTTGCTGCTGTCCCTGACCACCACCATCACTCTGACGGCTGTCGAGACCTTGAACATTGCTAGCCTGAATCTTAGTAGTGTAACGATCCTGACCGTTCTTATCCTGCCACTTATCAGTCTGCAACTTACCTTCAACCATAACCAGACGGCCTTTGCTAAGGTATTTACTTACAAATTCAGCTGTACCGCGCCAAGCGACAATATTATGCCATTCAGTTTTATCAATTTTCTGTCCTGAATTGCGATCTTTATATCCTTCATCAGTGGCAACTGAAAAATTCGCTACAGCCTGACCGGAGGTTGTATATGAAATTTTAGGGTCCTGCCCAATACGACCAACCAAAATAACCTTATTCATGCTTCCAGCCATTTGCGACTCCTTTATATTAAATATTCGTTATTATTTTATTTATTACTTATCTTTAACAGCTTTCTTTTCTAAATCATCAAGCAAATCTTCCAGCGCAAAACTGACCGTGTTAGCTTCAGTTGCTTTCCAATCACCAAGAGCATCTTCAATCTGCAACTTAAGATTAAAAGCCTTTCTTATGGACTCACCAAGAGTTTGTTCCTCTGTCTTTGACAGCATTCCCAGCTCAAGCTTATCCTTAAGATCTTCAACCAGTTCAATCACTCCATGAGGCCGGCCTTCCGCCCGAGGTTCAGCCCATGTCATAGCAACCAAAAAAGGCCAAGCATTCTCAACCTGAGATTCATCGTAAGTTTTAGCCATGACTCTTATTTGAAGTACATTTCCCATACTGACAATCCTCTCTGGTTTAAAAATAGAATGATTAGTCTCTTTCTTCCCACTCACTTTGAACGCGATTTACAACTTCCTGAATGTGCTTAAGCTGATCAGCAGGGCAAACTCCGATAAGAGCCTGACCAGCATCAACATTATCGCCGTTATGAAAATAAACAGCGTAAATAAGACCTTCCGGACCTGCATAATTCAAAGGAGTTTCTCTTTTCATGCGCGAAACAATAAAAAGCTCAAGCCCTTCGCGAACTTTTACGGAGCGTTCTCCGGAACCTTTAATCTTTGTATCGATTTCAGGGGTAAAATAATATTTAGCCTTTTCAGGTGCATTGAAAAGAAAAAGCGCTTTCTTCAAAATAAGCTGTATCACTTCTTCCTTAGAGAGAAAATGACGAATCTTAAGAAGAACTTCACCTGCTTCAACAAACTTACCTTCAAGGTCATGTCTGATAGAAACAATTTCACCTTTTTCAGGAGCAGGAATATTTTTAGTATTTCTTTCTCTAGTCAACTTAGCGAGCACAGTTCCGGGCTTTTCTTTCCATTCTCCGGAAGGACCACTTACTTTATCACCAACTTTAAGATCAGCAAACTCAACCCTTCCGGTATGCGGAACGGAAATCTCAACTTCTTCGTAAGGAGAAGCCTTAATTTCTTCAAGCAGCTCTTTAATATTCAACATTATATGAACCTCTGAATTATTTTCTGTTAAGCGCCCTCTACCGGGCAATAACGATTTTAACCTTCAACTGCGTAATATAACGAACAGTTTGAATACGTGTTTGACAATTTTATTCTAACAACATCTCTTCTTTAACTCACCGAAGGATTTTGGACAATCCGTAGATTTGTCAAAAAATTTTAATAATTTAAACAAATCAAAACATCCCACTGGTAAGACACAAGAAAAACTCAATATCTACACACGGTTATTCTGTATGAGATTTTGAGTCTTTTGCAGAGACAAAGCAGATAGCTTTTTGAAGAAAGCCTGTTAACGGTAGTAGAGGTTTCTACCCCCCATGGTCAAGAGGGATTGATGCACATTTTTACTCATTTCCCTGCGATCCCATATTCCCTGTATGTGCCCTCTGGCAAGCGCATTCCACGCAATATGATAGTTGGGGTGAACATTCATGCCTATTGTTTCACTAATTACGCGAGGCCCGGCAAATCCGATACGTGAAGATCTTATGCCGAACTGATATGGTGAACATCCGAGAAAACTTGCTACTGACCCGCCATAGGAATTGGTATCGTAAACAACAAGATAAAGCCCGCCGGCGTCCATGTATCTGCGCACCGCCATTGTGCAACGCGGCATCTGTATAACGCCGTGAGTTCCTTCTTGTATTCTTATCCCGGCAGTTCCGTGAACGTATGCTATGAGAGGCAATTGCTTACGCTGCGCACGCTCAGCAGCGCGAATAATCTTTTCACCTTCCGCGGCCCCTATGGAACCACCTCTGAACGGAGCGGCAATGCAGATTACAACAGCATTAATATCTTCCATACGGGTTTCAAAAGTTATGCACGAAGAACGAAGTCCGGTCTTTTTACGAATCTCATTAAGTTTAAGATCAAAACCTTCATAATCAAGCGGATTCGCTGATTCTATACCTGAATTAAATTCAAATCCTTCCGCATAATTGAAAACATTATAAAGATACCACTGATATTCCATGGGAAAATGATGACCACAAGTACTGCATACTCCACCGAAATCACCAAAAAGATCCGGGCCCCACAGGTCGAGACACCCCTCTTCTTTCGAGTTGGGACAAGTCAGTGTTCTATCTGCCGAACTTTGCGGACTTCTGTATTTCCACTGCCCATCTTCAAGACACGGCCCACCGCAGGGACCGGAAAGACAAAGAAGTTTATCCCGCATTTCTCTGGATATTTTGTTTTCAGAAACGCTCTTCCCATTTCCGTTTTTCAGCAGACGTGATGTCCTGTTTTTAATCAGATGAGCCTCGGACTGAATTCCCTCCACTCCCTGCTTGGCAAAACGGACCACACGACCAATCATGTTATACAAAACCCATGATCTGGTGGACCACGCCACACCCTGCAAAGCAGATCCCATCTTGAGAACAAGTGAACGATTATCCATATAAGCCGAAGTGGAAAGATTTCTAAACTTTTCATGACGCCGTTCGACCAGTCTGGTTCGCGCTCTGCCGCTTAAATCCCAGCGCATAAAAAGATCTTCTTCGCTGCTTTTATGGCGTAAAAATGTCGCCCTGAAAGGCTTCTTCCATTTGGCAGAAATACATGCTTCATTCGTGGCGCGGATAATCTCAGATCTTAGCTTTCTAAAAAAATCGTAATTATGAGGCCTTGCGCCCAGAACGGGCTCCCGGATGATTCTGTCCACGTACCCCAGTCGGAAGTTATCTTCGGCAGTAATGCAAAGCCTGCGGGCACAGCGGGTAATCAGTTCTTCACTGACACGCTCGCCTCTGTGCAAATTAGCTTCAATTGCAGCGGCACCTTCAGGAGAAATAACGGAATAATATCCATGAGAAAGCATCAGCCTGCGGTCGGCAAGACCAATAGCCTCAGCACCGCCTGATCCACCTTCCGAAATTACTGCCACGATAGGAACATTTATGCGGCTCATTCCGTAAATGTTTTTTGCTATCTGCTGCGCGGCCCCCGGATACTCTTCAACAGGATACGAGCCCGGAGTGAAAATATATGTATGAATGGGAATGCCTTCCGCCTCAGCAACTTTCATATAGTGCAAAGCCTTAGCGTTCCCCCACGGCTTAACTGAGCCACCGTTGCGAAATTCCTGCCCGTGCCCTTTTTCCTGACCAATAACCATCACAGGCTGATTCACAATTTTATTGCCGACCCTTCTGGCAATACAGGCCTGCGCGATAACCATTGCCGGATCAATACTGAACTCACCAAGCCCGCCAAGTTCCGTGTAGTTATCGTAAACATTTTCTAAAATATCTGTCAGGCAAATCCGCTGCGGATGACGCACAATACGGACCCTGTCCATCGGAGTAAGTTCTTTTTCAAGTTTAACTTCAAGAAAACTGAACAAGTCTTCAAGTCTGACAAGCTGACGTTCTAAATCTTGATGGGAAATTTTTGAGCGCAATTCATTACATTCACCAAGCTCAGAACTGAGCATAGCGACATTTACATTTTCCTGATTTTTGAAAATGTCTTTAATGTAATCCAGTCGTTTAGTCAGCGCATCAATGCGCTTATCAGTATTCATTTACGCCCTGATTAAGTTAAGCTTTATGAAAATAATTACTAAAATTCCAATATGCCGGAGGTCTTATCTTTCAGATAAGAAATATTAGATTGCAGCTTCCGCCCTGACCGGTCAGCCCCCTGCAATTCCAAACCTTCAAGAAATTCAACGCCTCTTTCGCGGACCTGTTGCAGTGAGTCTCCCCGGACAATCGCAAGAGCCAAATTGGGGTCGAATTCAGTCGGAATTTCATATTCACAATCAGTGGGAACCTGTGTGTAAACTTTAAGCCAATCCTGCTCGTTCCAACCGAATTTTGTAATAGTGCCAACCCACGGAGCAAAATTTCTATCAGGATTTTCAGCAATAATCCGATACTCCAAAGCAAGCCCGTTCAAGAAAACATTATTCTGAGAGTATCCTAACTCCGCGCCAAGTCCCAGCCGCACCTGCTCACGAACGATATCCACATCATCTCCATGAACACTAGCAATTGCGGATGAAACCCCGTTTTCCACCTGAATCCGGGTATTAACTTCCATGAGAAAAGGTTCACCTCGGGGAGTTACAATCCATTCCCATGTGCCCACATTGTCATAGGAAACTTCCTGCGCCATCGAAAGAGAATGTTTAGTAATGCGCTCAAGCACATCAGCAGCATTGAAAATATAATGAATACCTTCAGGAGCAAATCCCGGAGCAACTTCAATTCGTTTTTGATTACCACTGCTCTGGACAGAACAGTTACGAGTTCCGAAGTGAACATGATTTTTGCCGGACCGTTCAGAAACAATCTGGACTTCAAGATGGTTAAACCCATAAATACGCTGCTCGATCAACACGCCTTCATCATTAAACTGTCTTTTAGCGTAATTACGTATCCGCCTGAAAACAGAACGGAATTCATCCTGATCGGTAACTTCCTCAATTCCCATTCCACCGCCACCGGCAGATGCTTTAACCATAATTGCAGCGGCCTTGAACCCCTGCTCTTTTTGAAATGAAAATAGACTGTCAGCAAATTCAACAGCCTCCAATTCATTATAAATAGGTCTGTCAGAACCGGGAATTGTTGGAACCCCGAGACTGCGGGCAAGGCGTTTGGTATTGATTTTGTCGCCCAGTTCACGGATTATCCACCATGAAGGGCCAATGAAAATAAGTGGCTTTTCTCTTTCAACAACGCGGCGGGCAAAACGGAAATCCTCAGCAAAAAAACCATAACCGGGGTGGATAGCAGTAGCTCCGCAGTTATCAGCTACACTGAAAATTTCATTGGCATCACGGTACGAATTGATACGATAAAGCCCGCTTTCTCCGCCGTTATCGCGGGCAAAACGAACATGTCCGCTATCGCGGTCTGCTTCGGTATAAACGCATGTAAAACGCTGTTTAAGCTCAATACAGGCTTTAGCTATTCGAATCGCTATTTCACCTCTATTCGCTATAAGTACCCGATGTTCTCCACTATACACAGTTTAAAACTACCGCCTGATAATAAAATTTTGCCTGCTTTAATCAGGATGCGCCTTTCTTTTTCCGCAACAAAATCATTCGCTTCTGAATTTCAAGAACAAGCTTATCCAGTCGAGCTTCCTGATACTTATCAAGGCCGATAAAGATACACCCCATCAACCCTTTTCCGATATCTCTGACAATCTCAAGGGTAATTCCCAGAAGAATCTCTTTTGACCCCAAAAGAAGATCCACTTCGAGTGGTGTTCCAACCTCAAAAACATCTTTTCCAGAAGTAAAAGCCAATCCGTTTACACTGAAATCTTTAACACTAAAAGGATCAGGATAGCCCTTGATTCTTATAGCAAGCCCCGGAACACTCGTCCGAAATGCACCTCTGGCCTTATTTGAACTCTCGTAAGATAAATCCATCTCACTACCATCCTCGGTTCAACTGGTTAATACCGCTGACATCAACAGCCACATCATCAAGGCCCGGTCATTATTTTATCCAGAACAAATTCTACACGCCTGTTACGCCTGCGGTTCTGCGAAGAATTATTCGGCACAAGAGGGTCCATTTCACCCAATCCCGTAGCAGTGAGTCTGTTAGGTTTGATACCAAGCTTCATCAGATACCTAAGAACGTTAACGGCCCGCAAAGAAGAAATTTCCCAGTTATCCTTAAGACGACTGGCCGAACCGGGTTGAGTGTCGTCAGTATACCCCTTTATGTTGATATACTGATCCGGGTGCTGAATAAAAAAGTCTTTCATTGCAGCGATAGCAACCCGCCCTTTTTTGCTGAGAGTTACTTTTCCGGGACGGAACAAAACATCCGACGGGAGTTTTAGAACAATCTTTCCGTCCTCAAATTTGGCGCTCATTATCCCCTCAACCCCTTTAGTGGTCTGGAGATACTTAACGTCTTCATAAACTTTCCGCTGAGCTTTAATAATCTGCCTGCGAGTAACAACCTGATTGAGAATCGCTCCGGCTTCCTCGCGCGCAACTTTGCTTGTAGCTACTCTATCGAGCTTTCCTTTAATAGCTTTAGTCACAGACTGAAATGTCAGATCAAATTTTTTGGCGTCAATCTCAGACATAGAATAAAGCAGAATGAAAAAGACAAGCAGAAGCATGCATAAATCAGCAAAAGTGGTTATCCACTCATTGGAATCATCTTCATCTTCTTCAATGTCATCCGGCAGAATAGAAGAATTAAATTCTTTACCCATGACTTACTCTCCCGTTCTATCTTTAGGAGCCAGAAAAGAGGACAATTTTTCATAAACAAGTCTAGGATTATTATTTTCAAGGATAGATTTAGCTCCTTCAAAAATAATTTCCAGATGTAATTGTTCCTGAAGAGTTCGGGCTCTAAGTTTGGCACCGATAGGGATAAAGAGTACGGTTGCTAGAGCCGAACCGTAAAAAGTAGTCAAAATAGCAACGGCCATCGCAGGGCCGATAGATTTCGGATCTTCAAGGTTTGAAAGCATCTGCACAAGCCCGATAAGTGTTCCAAGCATACCGAAAGCAGGAGCAAGCCCCGCAAGACGCTTATATACATCGTGTGCAATTTTGTGACGCCTTTTCATGGCGGATATTTCGATTTGAAGAGTCGTGCGGATAAGTTCAGGATCAGCATTATCAGCAATAAGCTGACATGACTTCCTTAAAACCACATTTTCTGTCTGAACATTCTCAAGAGCAATGAGTCCTTCACGTCTGCTGATTTCAGCAACCTTAACCATAATGTTGACGACTTCATTGACCTTAACTTTTCTTGAAGAAAAGGCCTTGAATCCGGCAATTACGGCTTGGATAACTTCCTCGAAAGGAAAAGCAACGCAAATAGAAGCAAGAGTGCCACCGATAACAATCATCATACCGGGAAGATTGATAAAAACATCAACAGCCCCG
This sequence comes from Maridesulfovibrio ferrireducens, assembly GCF_900101105.1. Classification (NCBI taxonomy): domain Bacteria; kingdom Pseudomonadati; phylum Thermodesulfobacteriota; class Desulfovibrionia; order Desulfovibrionales; family Desulfovibrionaceae; genus Maridesulfovibrio; species Maridesulfovibrio ferrireducens. The sequence continues at coordinate 402,583 of NZ_FNGA01000004.1, read as the reverse complement.
CCCATGAAAATTGCACCGATAACAAGAGAAAGCCCGACAAGCATCCCGATTAAAGTGGAAAAATCCATAGAATCCCATTCTCTTTTAAGTTAGTAGTGATCAGGCCGACACGATAAACATGCCCTGCATGCGTCCCTGTAAATCAACCCTAAAACTACGAGTTTGAAACTATGACCTCCCCCGACCTAACAACTTCTATTACCAGTCATATACTAGAAAAGATAGATAATTTTCAAGTTGGAACCATCGGAATAATTCTCGGTTCAGGACTTGGCGAAGCAATCACAAAATTAGACGACGCAATTGAAATTCCATATTCGGAAATCCCCGGCCTTCCACAATCAACGGTAAAAGGCCATAGCGGGCGCTTAATATATGGTTTTATGAACAAAAAACCCGTTCTAGTTTTCAGCGGCAGATTTCATCTTTATGAAGGTTACACTGCGGCTGAAGCCTGCCTGAGTATCCGCATAATGGGCACCCTCGGAATTAAAAAAGTATTTTTAACCAATGCCGCCGGAGCTATCAACCCCCAATTTGATGCCGGCGACCTGATGCTTATCACTGACCACATTAACTTTACAGGACAATCTCCGCTCACAGGACATAACTATGAAGAATGGGGCTTAAGATTCCCGGATATGAGCAAAGTTTATTGCGAAGAACTTCGTAACACAGCTCTTGAAGCGGCAAAGGCTGTATCCGTCCGCCTTGAACGGGGTGTATATATTCAGCTTTCAGGACCGAACCTTGAAACTCCGGCAGAAACCCGCATGTTCAAGCTTTTGGGAGGTGACGCTGTCGGCATGTCTACAGCAATTGAAGCCGTCACAGCCGTCCATATGGGAATGAAAGTAATGGGTATAGCCTGCCTGACCAATAAGAATCTACCTGACTGTATGGCTGAAACAACGCACGAAGGTGTGATCGAACAGGCTTCAAAATCCTCTGCGGCCATGTCTGCACTTATCCGTGAAATTATTTCCCGTATTAATTAAATAGGATACCTGCGGAGTCATTAACTCGACCTTTTGATACATTTTTTGCCATCTTTCAGAATAAATATTTATTTAATACTCTGGCATAACGCATCTTTTACTGCGTGGCATTACCGTTGCATCAAATTAAGCGGCAGATTACTCACGCAATATTTATATGTCTGAAAACGGAGAGTTTTTCATGATGGGCAAAAAATTTATCATAATTCTGGCAGCGGTTATACTGATGTCCGCTTCTTCTTGTGCAAAACAGCAGCAGGATACTATGAATTATCTAGGGAAAAGGCCCACGACCGGTCCCTTTTTCGCAGAGGACGGAACTCCTTTAATAGAGATTAACTACCGCGCAGGAGACAAGATAGCCTCCCAGCTTGAAGAAATACTTCCTCCCGGATCACCTATTACTGTCATGGTCTTTCGTCTGCGGGGCAGTACCTTACAGACAGATTTTGCACAGATTTCAACGGAACAGGTGGCATCACGCATTGCTCAGAAAGGATATGCCATTGTTGCCGACAGTTCACGCTTTTCAATGGCAGCAGTAGATGAAGATACAGCGCCTCCTGAAAAATGTATTCTTGCCGGATCTTACACTGTAGGCCCTGAAATTATTTATATGACTGCGGCTATTTCAACCGTTGATGACGGTGAGATTCTCGGCTCGTGGGACTGGACTGTTCCACTCAATGCCAAGACAAGATCGCTTCTTCCTATTAAAGATGACGGATCCATAGCCCCTCTGGTCAACACTTCCGGACCACTGACAAACTCGGCAGGTTCTCAAAATAACTTCCAGCCGAGCTATGCTCCGCAGCAAAGCAACATTCTTCCGGGATTCGAACAAAATATCCTCGAATAGCTTTCAAAACATACAACAAAAGAAAGCCCTTCACTGTTAATCAGCGAAGGGCTTTCTACTTTTTAAAACTATTCAGAAAATATTAGCGAAGATGAACTACGACCTGATCCCGCCCTTTTCTTTTGGCTTGATACAAGGCCTTGTCCGCAGCTTCGAGGAGCTGGTCAAGCTGCTCAACACCTGAGTAACTTGTAACCCCGATGCTGGTTGTTACCTTTTCACCATGAGCAAAAGGCTGACCGGAAACAACTTCCCTGATTTCATTTAGCAACAATCTTGCAGCCTCAATTGATGTTTCAGGCATGACCATAACAAATTCTTCGCCCCCGATCCGGGCAAAAATGTCAGTATTTCTAATCCTGCTACAAACAAGTCTGGAAAAATCCTTCAAAACTTCGTCTCCGACTCCATGTCCGTAGGTATCATTGATAGCTTTGAAATAGTCTAGATCAAAAATTGCGATGGATAACGGATGTTTATAACGCTTACTTAAATGCATAATTTTTTTAATTTCAGCCGAAAATCCGTGCCTGTTGGGAAGGCCGGTAAGCTCATCAGTCACTGCCATTTCTTTCATGAAATTAAAGTTCTCATTGAGCTTTCCGCGCATGTCCTCCAAGGTCTTGCCGAGCATGGACAATTCATCTTTACCACGCCACTCATACTCGACACCCAGTTCACCTTTCGATAAAATATCAGCTTGTCTTGTCAGCCGTCTAAGAGGCTTTAATATTTTATAATATATTGCCGGAACAACAAGCAGTAAGGCACTCAAAAACATAGAAGAGAATAAAAGAATAATATGATTGCGGGCTTCTTCAATCCGGGGAATTATCCAGCCACTATCCACTTCAACCTGAACATAGCCCAAAACTTCACCGTCTTTTACAACGGTTTCCCGCATAGAGAAGGAATCAAATTGATGATCGGGAATTTGTTTGGAAACCCGCAAAAGATAAAGATCGAAAAGTTCCGAAAAGACTTCAATACTGACTATACGCTCATCTTTTAACAGAACACCGACAATATTGCGGACCCCTTCCGGCGAAAAGGATAACATTGCATCCTCAGTGCTCACCACGAGAGTTTTAAGAGTTTCGCGATGAAACTCGCTTAACTCGTCCTCCAACTTTATTCGCTCCTGACCAAGGGTTATAACCATACCCGCAGCTATAGGAAGGAGCAGCCCAAGCAGCAAAACACAGACCAGATACAGGGCTACGCTATGAAGTTTTATAGCTCTATTTATCAACACGGCCGGAACACTTCAAATCCTTAGTATACTCGTGAACAGAAATTGACCCAAGAACAATGTCTTTCTTTATTACCTCAATACGTGCACGCATTTCAGGAGTAACCAAAGATTTATTATTCTCGTCAAACACAATCCCCACTGCGCCCTGCTCAAGACCAAGCCGCTTAAAATTATCCCGCCAGACTCCTCTTTTAGCGAGCATCAAGGCTGCGAAAACTATTTTGTCAGTACGTTTGATCATGGAAGTCAGCACACTGCCGGGATAAAGGCTATTCTGATTTACATCCACGCCAATGCCAAGCTTACCGCGGGCCGCGACCGCCTCCAGTACTGCAGGACCTGCTCCTCCGGCTACCTGATAAATTACATCAGCCCCCTTATCCATCATCCCGTTAGCCAGAGCGGATGTTGCATTCCCGTCAAACCATGACCCTTTATAACTCCCGATAAAACCTTTTAGAACGGTTATCTGAGGATCAATATATTTTGCTCCCTGAACATATCCGCACCAAAAACGGAGCAGAAAAGGAATATCCGCAACTGAAACAAAGCCTATTTTTTTACTCTTTGATGCCATGGCTGCCAAAGCTCCGGCCAAAAAGGAACCTTCGTGCTCCGCCAGAACAAAAGAGAACATATTCGGCTCATCATAGACAGTATCGAGTACAATAAATCTAGTCCCCGGATAATTACGAACAAAATCAACCAAGTTATTAAATTGATTACCATAAGGTAGAAACACCGGGGAGTACCCCCCGTCCACATGCTCCTTGACACTTCTATAATAATCCTCTGCAGCCACTCCGCTAACAACTTCAGTACAATTCAGCCCGGTCTTCTCCGAAAACCTTTTAACACCCTCGTGAATGGATACATTAAATGAATTGTTCTCAATACTCCCCTGATAAATAACCACTGGTTTAAAATTATCAGCATAAGCACAAACTGCCTGCGTAAAACAGACAGCAAATAAAACAAGTAAAATATAAAAATTACGCATCAGCACCATTTCACACTCCTTGATTTATTAATATGCACTACAATCAAAAAGCAATAAACCTTTAAAAACTGAAAAACGCCCTCGAAAATAATTTTCGAGGGCGATGCATAATTACTCATTTAAGCTTTTGGTTATTTTGCTTAAGTAATGCCAGCTAGCAAGTATTAAAAATTCTCCAATTGCTAGAGAATAACCGGCTGAACTAAGTCTCCCTTGAAAACAATCTCACCCGTGCGGGCTACAATAATTTTTTCAGTGGGGATATTGGCACCTGAATTTTTAAGAGCTTTTGCAACAATCTTGCTCATATTCGAACAACAAGGAACTTCCATTTCAAGAAGAGTAATGGACTTCAGACCTGCTGTTGCAAAAATTGCGGTGAGCCTTTCGATGTAAAGTTCGACATCATCAAACTTCGGACAACCCATGAGCACTTTGCGCCCCGGCAGAAATCTTTCGTGATATCCGGGCATGGAGACAGCAACACAATCTGCGGTGAGCAAAAGGTCTGCGCCCTTAAGGAACGGAGCTTCGGGTGGGACAAGTCTAAGCTGAACAGGCCAGTGAGTAAGATGTGACGGCCCTGCTTCACCTTCGATATCAGCCGGAATATTGGCCTTCTGACACGGAGTAAATTCCACAAGCTTTGATCCTCCACAACCGCAACCTGATTTAGGAGCAGCTTCCGCAGCAGGATTATCCAATCTCAAACTTTCAGGAGAAGGCATATGCTCCGGCACCGCCCTTCCCTGCTTTGTAAGAAGTTCCCGAACAGCATCAGGATCAAAATCTTCGGTCTCAACGTCCCGTACGGTAAGAGCTCCGGTAGGACACTCGCCCAGACAGGCTCCGAGACCATCACAATACTTCTCGGCAACCAAACGGGCCTTGCCGTCAATAATTTGCAACGCGCCTTCTTCACAGCCCGGAACACATTCTCCGCAACCGTTACAGAGTTCTTCGTCTATATGGATGAGCTTTCTTGTAACCTTCATAATTTTCTCCTGAAACCTGAAAACCTGATAAAATTTTGTTTATTTTACGGCGGAGGAAGAAACTCTTCCCCCGCCGTTTTAATTAAGTCTGTAATTAATTCTAATCGCTATACAATCTAGCCGAGAATAGCCTTGAGATCTTCATCAGGAGTGCTGATAGGCATAATGTTGAAGTTCTCAACAAGGAAGTTCAGCACGTTCGGAGTGATGAAAGCAGGAAGACTAGGCCCGATGCGAATGTCCTTGATTCCGAGGTGGAGCAAGGTCAAAAGGATGGACACTGCTTTCTGCTCGTACCATGAAAGGATAAAGGATAATGGAAGCTCATTCACGCCGCACTCGAATGCGCCGGCAAGAGCGACCGCAATCTGAACTGCGGAATAAGCATCATTACACTGTCCGATATCAAGCAAGCGAGGAATTCCACCGATATCGCCGAGTTTTTTGTCGAAGAAACGGAATTTACCGCAAGCAAGGGTAAGGATAATAGTATCTTTAGGAGCTTTTTCAACGAACTCAGTGTAGTAGTTACGGCCTGGTTTAGCACCGTCACAACCACCGACGAGGAAGAAGTGGCGGATATCGCCAGCTTTAACAGCGTCGATAACTTTGTCAGCTACGCCGAGAACTGCGTTTCTTGCGAATCCGCAAAGGACAGAGCCTTTATCGGTATCAGCTGGGAAACCGGGAAGTTCTTTTGCCTTAGCAATAACTTCACTGAAGTCACCGTTAAGAACATGAGTAACCCCAGGCCATCCGACAAGACCAGTGGTGTAAATGTCACCAATGTACTTTTCAGAAGGCTTCTGAATGCAGTTAGTTGTCATAAGGATTGAACCCGGGAATTCAGCAAATTCTTTCAACTGATTCTGCCATGCGGTTCCGTAATGACCGTAAAAATGATTGAACTTTTTAAGCTCAGGGTATCCGTGACAAGGAAGCATTTCACCATGGGTGTAAACGTTGATTCCTGTGCCTTCAGTCTGCTCAAGAATAGCGCGAAGATCTTTCAGATCGTGACCTGAAACAAGGATCGCCTTTCCGGCTTTTGCGCCGAGAGGCACTTCAGTAGGAACCGGGTGACCGTAAGTTCCGGTGTTACCAGCATCCAGAAGTTCCATTGCTCTAAGGTTGACTTCACCGCACTTCATGCAGAGAGCGACAAGTTCTTCCATGCCGAGAGGCTTAAGGGAAGCGGCAAGAGCTTCGTGAAGGAATGCGTATACTGCAGGATCTTGTTGACCGAGAATGGCAGCATGATCAACGTATGCGGCTACGCCTTTAAGTCCGTATATAAGAATCTGCTTTAGTGAACGCAGATCGGGATTTTCATCAAATGAATTTACAGAGAAAGCTTCGCCCTGCTTGCTGAGTTCAGCAGCAGTTGCGCCGACTTTAGTAACTCCGCCGCAAGAACATCCGCCCTTGAGCTTTCCTGCCAGTTCGTCTCTTGCTGCTGCAACATTTTTAACGATAGGAATAAACCTTTCGTCATCAAAGTTTACATTAGTAAGAGTTGAAAAAACGGCTTCGGCAGTTAGGAGATTCACAGCTGAAGGAATTTCAATACCTTCTTCGCGAGCTGCAACTGCTACGGTTCCAAGCTCTGCAAGAACATGAATCAAAAGATCCTGAATTGCAGAAGTTTCGTCAGTCTTTCCGCATACACCTTTAACGGTGCACCCTGTGCCTTTGGCTGTCTGTTCACACTGATTGCAAAACATAATTTTTCTCCTTTTCAGGTAAGTTGTTTTCCTATTCGTTGAGTGCAGAATAGGGTGGAACTCGAAGGATGTATTTGATCCAAGTCAAAACTACTTTTTTTTAATCATCTTCCCAAATTATGCAGTTCGCAGGGCACAAATCCATAATCTCTTCAATCTTTTCTTCGTCAACACCCTCTGGGTTGTACACCTGAGGCAGATCCGCGGGCCCCATGGAAAAAACTTCTGGAAACTCTTCCGCACAAGCTTCGCAGCCAATACACGCATCAATATCAATAGCTACGGTACGACTCATAATTCGCTCCTTTTGATCCGTCGGATGAGAACCGACAATCCAACATTACCCATATCACAGACACACAGTAGATAGTACTATTTTTGAACATTTATTTATCCGTTATCTACAAACTGAAACCACACATACTGATCATTATTAATAATAGTTATCATTTACATTCTTGCAACACCAATAAATAAACTATGCAAAGAAATAACTAAAACAAGGAAAATTTTGCGGGATAAATTGGAAGATATGAATGGAAGTTTGTATCCCATGCAACCGCTGGAGCATGAAGAAACGCAGTCTCCGCAAAGTGTGCAGGAAAGCCCCGGATGACCGGATTCAAGATCCTCTTTGCGTAACGCTCCATATCTGCAAACCTTACTGCACCTGCCACACTGATTACAGTCTGATGAAATTTTCATTCGCCAAGGAGACAACCTGCCTAGAAGGTTTGCGATGATTCCCATGGGACAAAAAGCTGTACAATGTATCATCATTCCCATCTTACGAGAAAAAAGAAGCATCACAAAAATTCCAATCAAACCGAAACCTGCCGCCGCTAAAACCGCAATAGAACCGGAAACACCTAAAAGATTAAGCCCCCATGCAATCGCGACCAAAAAAATTAAGAGAATCAAACGCATCCAGATAAGAGCATGAGGGAAATTCGCAGCCGGACGTTTGCCACTGATGCGACTGCTTTGATCATCCCAAGCCCCGATATAACAAAGGTGACTGCACCAAGCCGGACCGACAAGAAAGACTGATACCGTAAAAAGAATCGGCATAAAAAAACCGCTTCCTCGAAATATAGGTCCGGCAACAATGAGAGCCGGAACCGGAAGATGCAAATTGCCCGTCATCAGGAATTGATCGAATCCGGCAAGTCCGAACATCAACTGAAGAAAGAACACAATTGAAAAAAAAGCCCATATCCGTGGACGTATCTTCTTAGCTCCATCCGGCAAAAACATTTTTCCGCCTATCCACGCCGCATAGGCAGATAAAAGGAAAATCTCGGCTCTGCCCCATCCCGGAAAAAATCTGTCCACCAATAACACAGGAAAAGGAGCCTTGCTGCGAACCATTTCCAGCAATAAAGCAGTAATCAAAAAAATAGCGGCCTTATACCACATTTTATCAGGATCGCGATTAAACCATTTTCTACCTGCGGGAGTTGCGGAAAAAGCTGCGGAAAAAAGAGTCACCGCAAAAAGTACTCCCATTATCGCTGCAAGACGTATCCAATCTGCACCAAGGCCGATACGCATATTAATAAGATCAGATCCTTTAACAAGCCATACAAAAGCTCCACCGCCAAGAACAACTGTCGTAAGAAGGCCCGTCCAACGCTCCTTGGTCATAGTGAGTATCAAACACCCCACAAAGAACACCGCAAACCCCATATCGCCGCCACGCACGCTATGAGCTGCAAGTAATAAATATGAGATAGTTATCAGAATAATGCCCAAAATGACTCCTTCTTCAATATACACTTCTAGATACGACTATAAAAAATAAGATCACAATCCTGTTTATACCTTGTACAAACTAATCCTGTAACAGTTTATCATATCCGACCTTATCCATAATCTGCCCGAACCGCTTGCCCGTTTCGTAATTTTCCATCCAGAGTTTGAGACTCCTAAAAATTATAAGAAGCACTTCGGCACTGCTGTAAATTCCCGGCAGTTCCGATCCTAAATGGGGATGCCTACCAAGACGGCCTCCGGCAACAACGCGCCAGCCTTTTCGGGAACATGAAATAACCTCAACCGGACAGGTGCGTGTACAAAAACCACAATCCAGACATTTTTCGCGAGTGATAACAACTTTACCATCGATAAATTGCATTGCATCATCCGGACAATTCGTCACACATTCACCGCAACCGATACATCCTTCGTTATCTATGACCGGAACACATGCGCGAATAAGTCCGATGTCGGAAATATGCGGACGTGAACAGCCATTCGGACAAGCTCCGGCATTAACACTGAAAACTTTATGGCGCGAAATATTATCTCCGAACTGCGATTTAAGGAATTCCGGCCAACCGGACTCTATCACGGTTTTCTCGATTCTATCGGCAAAACTCTCTTCAACGAAAAGAGCAAAGCGGCATTCTCCGCCCTTAATGCCACGGCAAATATTTACGATTGCGGATTTCTCCATAGTCAAACCTCTCCTGCTCATGATATCAGGCTGTTGAATTAATTAATAACGATAAAAAAGATAACATAGTCTGACTTGAGTCAAAAAGTCAGATCCTAAAGCCCAAATAAGGCGACTTGTAATGAAAAAGACACATAATCTTGGTCAAATAAACTTGTTTGCAGGCCTTTCCGAAAGCCAGTTGGAAAAACTCGATAGCATTGCCATCCCTCGAAAACTCATTCGCGGTGAACAAATATTTTTAATGGGACAAGAAGCCAGCGGCTTTTACAGTGTCGAAGACGGTAGAGTTAAAATTTATCGGGAATCACTTTCAGGCAAGGAACAGATCATACATATTTTCGGCGGTGGTGAAATTTTCGGTGAAGTTCCGGTTTTTCAAGGAACAAGCTATCCTGCAAGCGCAGTAACACTTGAAGATTCTACAGTTTTATATTTTTCACGTGAGAGATTTGAAAGGATTATAAAAGAAGATCCCGGCCTTGCAATGAGTATGCTGGCCCTGCTTTCAGGCAGACTGAGACAAATGGTCAATCAAGTCGCCGCGCTTAGTTTGGAAGAAGTTCCCGGCAGACTGGCAAGCTACCTGCTCCTGCTGAAAACCACCCAGAAATCTAACATTCTGGAACTGGATCTACAAAAAGGACAGATAGCCGCATACCTCGGCACAATACAGGAAACCCTGTCACGCATTTTTAAAAAAATGAGTGAGCAGGGATTAATTAAGGTCGACAAAAAAACAGTCGAAATCATAGATGAAGCTTCTTTAGAACTTATTGCGAGCGGTGAGGAGCAGCTGTAAATCAGCGATTAGACTCCATCATGGTATTTGCATCTTCCCATGCCTGTGCAACAAGACTCGCAATCTGAGGCTTAGAATACTGCCTGTCTGCACCGACAGACTCACCCTTATGCAACAATTCCTCTGTGATGAGAGATGAAAATAAAAATACGGTCAAATCTTTTAAAATAGGGTCACCCTTAATTCTGCGTGTCACGGCATGACCATCCATCCCCGGCATTTCAATATCTGAGACAACAAGCTGGAGAAAATCGGTAATAGGTTTACCGGACTGTTCAGCTTTTTCTTTAAATATCAAAAGAGCATCCCACAGATCTTTCCCGTTAACAAAGGCGTCCACGGAGAATCCGCCTTTCTCCAAAGCCTGCGTTACCAGATTTCGCATAGAGCGGGAGTCATCAGCGCACACTGCCTTAAAAAAGACTTCATCAACTTCCGCAACGTCAAGCAAAGCTTCGTCGCTGTTGGCTGGACTTAAATCATCCAAAGCCTGTTCGAGATCGAGAACCTGAAGAATACGATTCGGATCGGTAAGCTTAACTGTTCCGATAATTGTACCTTCAGCATATTTGACCATATTGCCTTGCAGGGATTCAAGCTCTTCCCAGCTTATACGGTGAATTCTGTTAACTCCTGAAACCAGAAAAGCGCTGGTTACGTTATTAAATTCAGTGATAAGCACCATACGATTTTCACCGCGCACTCTATCCATTCTCAGCCAGCCGCTAAGATCGATAAGAGGGATAACAGAACCCATAAATTCAAACATACCCAGAACAAGAATATTACTTGAATCTATTTTACCGGTAGTTGTTTTTTTGATGTCTGCGTCTTTACGGCCAGAAAAATTTTTTAAATCAACTTCTTTAACAATCTTCTTAACTTTAGCGACATTCAACCCAAAGGACCAACGCTTTCGTTTATCGCCACGCCCTTCATCGAGATATAATTCAAGAATTTCTACTTCGTTAGTTCCAGACTTCAATAGGATCTTGCTTGACATTTATTATGACCCCGCTCGTTATAAACTCAGCACAACTTAGCTATAAAAACAATATATGAATGGTAGTTATTACAGCTAGGCTGTTCCGTCTAGTACTGTTTTGCAATGTAAACATTAACACCGCGCTATTCGCTCATTTTAAGAACCAAAGACGCCAGCATTTCCTTAAACACAGGTCCCCAATCACCCGGATTTTCCTGCCTGAATAAAGTCATGGACGGATACCATGGAGAATCAGCGCGTTCACGCATCCATCTCCAGTCCGGATTATAGGGAAGAGCTACCCATACCGGAATTCCAAGAGCTCCCGCCAGATGCGCAACAGACGTATCAACAGTTATGACAAGATCAAGCTGTCCTAAAACCTTAGCTGTATCTCCGAAGTCGTCACAGCCCGACGCAAGCTCACGAACGAGAAAGCCACATGCTGATTTTTCCCTCTGAGCAGCTTCATCCCCTTTTTGCAGAGAATAAAGCATTACACCGGGAATTCTGGAAAAAATAAGAAAATTTTCTATATCAACAGAACGGTTATGGTCATTTTTGTGAGTCGGTTTTCCAGCCCATACAATCCCCACCTTGAACTTAGTTCCCGGCGGCACATGCACAGGAAACCCCGCCCCGGCAGGAGGGACAAGATATGGACACTTCGAAGGAATACTATCCATGTCATGCTTCATAATCCGAGGAAGACTGAGCAGCGGAGCCTGAACATCAAAATCAGGCAACCTGTCACCGGCACTTACTATCTCTTCAAGCCCTTCAAGCCCTTTTAGCAGAGATACAAGTTCTTTCTGGCATTCAAGAATGACCTCGCCTCCGGCCTTGGCAACCTCGGCAACGTATCTGCAAAAATTAAGAGTATCGCCGAATCCCTGCTCACTATATAAAAATATCCTGCGTCCATTAAGCGGTGAACCGTCCCACAACGGCTGCTTAAAATGACGCTCATTTAATTCGTTACGATACCATCGATATTCATAAGCCTCAAAGCCTTGAATAAAATCACCTTTTGAAAGCAAAGCAAGTGCTCTATCCCAATTTATTCTGACATCATCCGGCTTTGATTTTAAACAAAAATCAAATATTTGAATAGCTTCATCAATCTTACCCATATCCTGTAAAACAAGCCCTAAATTGTAGTAAGCATCAATGAATTTTCTATCTAATTTAAACGCCTTACGGTGACAGTATACAGCCTCTTTCAACTGCCCCTGTCTACGCAGAACATTCCCTAGATTTGTCCAGCAACCAGAAGAATCAGGATCTACAGCAAGTGCTCTGCGATAACATTCTTCGGCAGCCCTGATTTTATCCTGACTACGTAAAAGAACTCCCAGATTTGATAAAATAACCGGCTCATCCGGTGAATAGGAAAGGGCCATTGCATAAAAATTCAGAGCATCATCATAAAGCTTAGCCGAGTGCATTTTCACAGCTTCTTCAAAAGCTTTGCGCCCGTTTTCAGGTAAAGAGTCCAGCCAGTCTTCTCTGCTCATCGTTCCCTCATGGCGTAACTCATCGATCCCATGAACGGTTCCAAAATGTATTCCAGAACAGTGCGTGTTCCGATATGAATTCCGGCAACAACCTGAATTCCCGGGAAGAGTCTATAAAAGTTACCGTCGTGCTCGAAACTATCTTTATCAGTTTCAATACGGACCCGGTAATACATCGCCCCTCTTTTAGTTGTATCCGCGTCAGGACTGATATTAATCACCTTTCCATCAAGATTACCGAACCTTGCGGCATCACGGGAAGCAAGCTTAACAACCGCCTTCTGTCCGTCTTTTACATATCCGATATCACTTATAGGAAGGCGGGCTTCAATCACGAGCTTATCTCCGGCGGGTACTATATCCATAATTGTCGACCCTGCCCTGACAACCTCCCCGGCGCTCATAACATATAAGGTTTTAATAACTCCATTTACCGGAGACCTTATCACTGTTCGTTTTAAATTATCCTGAAATTTTCTAATGCGCTGTGAAAACTCTTCAAGTTCACGACGATCTTCCTGCATTTCTTCTCTGACAGAGGCATAGTATGAATTGGTAATTTCATTAATATCCGCCTGCGCCTGAATCAGTGCAGAACGAGCTTTCGCAAGCTTCGCTACATCCTCATCTATTGAGCTTTTTAATGAAGATTCTTCTTTAAGAAACCCTAAATGTTTATAGCGGGAAGTAAGACCTTCATCCAGCAACCCGCTGCTTATAGCTATCTGCTCACGCAAAAGTCTAAGACTGATCACGGCGTTTCGCTGGCGGGAAGCAATCTGCTTTATGTCCTGTTCACGCTGAATAATTTTTTCTTTTTCTGATTGCAGATCATTCTTAATTCTCTCTTTTCTAGTCTGAAAAAGCTTAAGGGAGCGCGCTATAAGTTTCGGGAAATTATCAAAAATATCTTCGGGATAATTCGGTTTATCAAAACCTTTATCTTCCGCTTCAAGCCTTGCAATATTAACCCGCAGAGTTTTAACGCGTACATCAAGTTCTTCCACACTGGAATCACTGGCTGTAGCTTCAAGCTCCATCAACTCCTGTCCTTTTGAAACAGACTGACCTTCACGAGCGCTGATTTTTAATACGATTCCGCCCTCAAGATGCTGAACGAGCTTAAGCCGGGAACTGGGAATAACTTCGCCTTCCGCCTGACTCACAATATCAAGCTGAAACAAGCAGGCCCAGCCGAAAAAGCCCAAGCACATGGCAACACAGATAAAGAGAAAAAAATGACTCGCGGCTTTAACTTCACCGGATATCTGCGGTGCATTGTTATTGATCATTTTGATTCTCCACCGCTCTCGTTACAACACCCCTGACTTTTCTTATCTTTCGCTGGATATAAAATTGTCGGCACAGGCTTACTGCTCAAATCAATCAAAACATCGGAACGTTCAGCAAGGCGTACGTCCTGAGTTACAATAATCAAAGTTTTCTTAGCTTTTACAAGAGATTGAATCACCATATCCATGATCCGAAGACCTTCTGGATCGAATCCTTCGGTCGGCTCATCCAGAATACATATAGCCCCCTGAACAGCCAAAGCTCTGGCCAGAGCAAGTCTGCGCCGTATGCCCACTGCAAGCTCCTGCCCGCCATTTACAACCTGAGCTTCAATACCCTTTGCGCTGGTATCGAGATATCTTTTCAGACCTGAAGCTTCGACAATCCTTAAAACTCGTTCGTCGTCGATATCAGGACAATTCATACAAATATTTTCTTTAATTGTAGCATTTAAAAACCTTGGCTCCTGCGGAAGGTACATCAACTGACTTCTCCACCACGGGGCGGCAAGCTGACGCAAATCAACTCCTCCAGCAAGAATCTGTCCCCTGCCGGGATCAATAAGCCCCAGTAGCAGTCGAACCAGAGTAGTTTTACCGGAACCGTTATGCCCGGTAATTACGACGATATCTCCGCCCTTGATATCTACTAAAAGTCTTTCGAAAAGTGGCCCGGTGGAACCTGGATAAGCGAAACCGAGATCTTTTATTTCAATGCTTCCCTGATATTTTTGCAGAACTGTTCCGGTCGAAGATTCAAGAGGCTGACTCATAAACTCGCGTAAAGAAATCATCATGGTTGAAGCCTGATCAAGCATATTGCGTGACTTCATAAATGAAGCTGAAACAGAAAGAGCTTTTCCCGAAAGAATAGAGGCTCCGATAAGCCCCCCCATACTGAGCGAACCCGCAACAACTTCACGCGCCCCCACGGCATAAACAAAAACACGAAGCAGCATACCTAAAGTTTGCAACACGGCCTGCGCCCTTGTTCCGCTCTGAACCATATCGCGCTTAATCTCTTGAAGTTTATCAACCTGACTGTCCAAGACCTTTGAAAGAAGTCCAATTCCTCCGAAAGCTCTGACCGTATCTGCTCCGGCGATTGCATTAGAAAGATGTCCGCGATGAGACACGGACTCATTACGCATATCATTCATCAACTTCTTTCCGCGACGCATACTTAGCCAGCCGGAAAGGCATGTGCACAAAACAGCCAGTATAGTAATAATTGCAATGGCGGGACTGAGGAAAAAAACGGCGCCCACAAAAAGAATGAAAAACGGCATATCAAGAACAGAACAGATAACAGAGGCGTCATAGCCGGATTGGACAACCTGAATACCATTCATAAGCTCATGAATACGAGCAGGAGGAATGCGGCCCAGAGTATTCATTTTCGCACGGGCAAGACATGTTAAAACAGCATCGGCAAGCGCTCTGTCAGGACCGACATTCACAGCCGAAGCCATGCGAACCCGCACGACAGTAAAGGCATGACTTAAAAATCCGGCAATAAGCATTCCGGAGGTGAGAGTGATAAGAGTTCCGTCAAAGCCATACCCGACATAACGATTAAGAACCTGTATGACAAAAATAGGTGAGGCAAGCGAAAGAATGTTTATAAAAAAAGAGGCGAGAGAAATCTCAAACGCAATAAATGGAACGAGTGACAATCTACGAAGCAATTCTCTCATATTAGACTACTCAAAAACTTCGATGTCTATCATCCCCATCTGGTAAAGCAGTCTGTATGCAAAAATTATGTTATCAATATCAGCGGTTACACTTGCACTTGTAGCTGTACTATAGTCCCGTTCACCGACCAGAATATCAAGAAGCTCCACCTGTTCGCCGGTAGCCCTTTTTTTCTTAATCAGTTCAAGAAACTCTGCGGTAATGTTGGCCTGAGTTCTATAAAGTTCAGCATTCTTACGAAGTGTCATCAGCTCAAGCCATGCGTTTCTGACATTCTCTTCAACCGTGCGTCTCACATCAAGTGTCTGCTTGCGTATTTCACGCAGATTGGCTTTTGCAGACTGAGCACCCTGATATTCACTGATGCCGGAAAAACCGGTATAACTGACCTGAAAAGTAGCTTTATTTTCCATTCTTACGCCGCTTGCACCCTGATCCTGTTCTCTTCTTTTGCCTTCAACGACAAATTCAAATTTCGGGAACAGAGTAGCTTCCTGAATATCAACATCGCTGGAAGAAGCTTCTTTAGTGTATTTAAGTTGAAGAAGCTGAGGATTCTGCTCATAAGCCTGAGCAATAGCATCATCAATAGAGGCAGGCATATAACCTGAAGGCATTGCCACAGGGACCATTTTATCTATTTCATCAGAGGTGATGGGATATCCGAAAACTGACCTAAAACGGTTGCGCGCAATCTGAAGCTGTCTCTCCACTGTAACTCTGTAAGACATAGCTCCTGCGAGCTGAGCTTTAATCTGAAGTTCTTTATATGACAGCCCCGCCCCGCGCTGAACGAGTGTTTCTTCCATTCCGGAAAGACGTTTCATGCTCTCTTCTGACTGGATTGCGTATTTTAGCATTTCTCTTGAACGGATAAGCCCGAGATACGCATCAACACCCTGAATAATCAGCTCCTGCTTCGTCTGGTCAAGCACTGCTTTATATTCATTAAGAACAGCCTCTGCGCGAGTGACTCCTCCGGTTGCTCCGCCAAAATCGTAAAGCAGCTGGGTAGCTTTAATCTTTTCTTCGTTTCTGCCTTTATTCGTGCCGCCGCCGGGCTTATCAATCTCTTCACGTCCGCCTTCAACAGAAGCATCCACTTTCGGAGTCCAGCCGGACCAGCTCTGCGAAACGAGATGTTCCGCCGACTCTACGCGAGCTTCGGCAGCTTTAATCCTGTCATGAGTGGAAAGGAGATCCTTTAAAATTTTGGCAAGATAAGGCTTGCCGTCAACCTGACCGGGGTTCATTGCAGTCATTCCTTCGGACATCGCAGGCTGGGCGAAAACCTCACCAACCGATGCGAATAAAAGAAAAAATACCGCAAACATTACAGGCAAACGAACAAATTTCATAACAACTCCCCGAAAAAAGTAAATATATTAAGGCACTATATACAATCAACTAGATTATTACTTTCTATATACATAAATATGATTGAAAAATCCAGAGAACTAGGTGTATCTATCTTAATATATATTGGACTTTTCAATAAATAAATCAACCTTTTTTAATTTAATATATGCTAAAAACTATCAAAAAAATTTTCGGATCAGATACCATGCTCTTGTTCATAACAGGCATGATTGCTTCACTCATCGTTGCAGCTCTCTATATTTTCAGGCCGCCTATACTCCAATTTGTGGACTATAAAATATATGACGAGTTCATGCGCCAAAGCCCCGTAGGCGAAAAAACCGACATCCCGGCAATTGTCGATATAGACGATGAAAGCCTTGCGGAACTTGGACAATGGCCTTGGCCTCGTTACAGAATGGCATTACTGCTTGCAAAAATTAAACAGGCCGGAGCTCTTTCAACAGGACTGGATATACTCCTTGCCGAACCGGACAGAACATCTCCCCAGACAATCCAGAAAAGCCTCCGCAACGAACTCGGGGTTACTGTTAATTTCAAAGGTCTCCCCGCGGGACTGATGGACAATGATCGAGTTCTTGCCGACGTTCTTTCGCAGGGCAAATATGTGCTTGGTTTTTATTTTGATTTTCAAGACGAAGCAAACGACCAGCCAGTGCCTTCTACTGAATGTTTTATAAAAACTCTTTCCATAGCACAGATAAAAACTGAGGATTCCCCCCCTTTAGATAAGCTTACCCGTGACGCATTAGGCGCCATATGCCCCCTGCCCATACTGACAAAAGCTTCCCCCTTATGCGGATTTTACAATTCCATCACGGACTTTGATGGAGTGGTCAGACGAGTTCCGCTAGTCATATCATGGGAAGGAAAACAATATCCCAGTCTGGCGCTTGCAACACTCATGAAAGCGATGAACAGGAAAAGCGTTATCGCAAAAACTACAAGATATGGTTTTGAATCCATCAGACTTGGAAAAACTGTCATTCCAGTTGACGCAAACGGGCAGATGCTCGTCCGCTATCGTGGCGGCGTAAATGAATTTCCATATTACAGTGCACGTGACATACTAAGCGGGAAAGTCGGAGAAAAAGAGCTTAAAGGTAAAATAGTTCTTATGGGAACCTCCGCAGCAGGACTGCGGGATCTGCGGGTTACACCTTATACATCCAATTACCCCGGAGTTGAGGTTCATGCTACCGTCATCGATAATATCCTTACCAAAGACTTTCTACTGCGACCCGACTGGATTCCCGGACTAGGGCTTGTCATTGTGCTTGCCGCCGGTATTCTAACAACCATACTCCTAACATGGACACGCTCTCTTCTGATGGTTCTGCCTATCGCCGGGATGGGTATTGCTATCGTTGCAGGAGCCCTGTTTGTTTTTAAAACATATCACGCCTTCCTTACTCCCACCTACGCTCTGATTACATTAAGCCTCAATTTTACGATGCTCACCTTAATCAAATTCTGGCGAGAAGAAGGACAGAAAAAATTCTTACAGGCGACATTCTCCTCATATCTTGCACCGGAACTTATTGATGAGATGTTTTCAAGACGCGAAATGCCGGAACTTGGCGGCGAAGCAAAAACAATCACCGCCTACTTTACCGACATTCAAAGTTTCTCCACTTTTTCCGAGAAGCTGACCGCAACACAGCTGGTAGAACTTCTCAACGAATACCTCTCGGTAATGACTGACATCCTTATTGATAACAAAGGAACCCTAGATAAATACGAAGGGGATGCCATTATCGCCTTTTTCGGAGCACCTATAGATGTTCCAGATAATGCCCTGCGAGCCTGCCGCGTTGCTGTTGCCATGCAAAAAGCCAACAACGACCTGAGAGATAAATGGAGCAGAGAAAAACAAATACCCGGTGAACCAAATCGAAACACTAAAGGATTCCCGGACGAACAATGGGCGCCAGATGAAAAATGGCCTAAAGTCGTCCACCATATGCGAACCAGAATCGGCGTTAACACGGGCGAAATAGTAGTAGGAAACATGGGTAGTGCCATGCGCATGAACTACACCATGATGGGTGATGCTGTTAACCTTGCAGCCCGCTTGGAAGAAGGCGCAAAACAGTTCGGAATATTCAACGCAGTCAGTCATTTTACGCTCGAAATGGATGCCGAAGATGAAAACGGCAATCCCTGCAAAGTAATGGATTTGGTCGAAGCAAGAATGGTCGATAATATTCAGGTTGTAGGGAAAAGCGAGCCCGTGAGAATTTACGAATTGGTAGCCATGAAAGGCGGCCTTACCGAAGAAGAAATTATCCTGTTCGACCTGTTCAGCAAGGCGCGTGAACACTACGTCAACACAGAATGGGATAAGGCTATTGAGTTATATAAAGAAGCTGAAAAACACGAAAGGTTCACGGATACAAAAATAACGCCGTCCGAAGTATTCCGCTTAAGAGCGGAAGAATTTAAAATAAATCCGCCTGTACCAGCCGGAGAAAAGTGGGATGGGGTTTATCGGATGACTAAGAAATAGGGGGGAGAATAATGTCACTTTTAATCTAAAGTGACTTAAGCCACTCCCAATTAATGCCATACTGTTTTGGCGCAATTTCTTTTATTACTTTCAAGCCGACTAACTTCTTAATATCTCTTCTAGACGTGGATTCAGCAACGCTTACATAAAGAGGTTTAAATACGGGATCAGCATAAAGTGAACGTAATGAAAATTCTTTTTTAGTTTCAATCAATTGCAAAACTAAATCATGTTGTCGCGAAGTGATATGCTTATTCTTTCTAGCTGATGACATATAATCTTTGAACAGTAGAACATTTAAGACTCCTACAACCTTATCTTGAACTTCCTCAAGAGATTCAATCAATCCTCTATAATAAAACTGTAAAAAAGGAGTCATATCTTTTGCTTTTCTAGATTTCGAAAAAGAAATAAAATATTCATCAATATTTCTGTAATAAAAATTGGACATCATTGGAGCCACAAGACTTGCTCCCCCCACCTTAAGCAATGATGCTTCAACAAATCTAGCTGTTCTACCATTCCCATCTTGAAATGGATGAATCATTGCCAGATGATAATGTGCGAGAGCAGCCTTCAGAGAATGATCAACTTCAAGCATTTCAGGGGAATTAATCCATTCAATAAAAATTCCCATCAAAGTTTTTATATCATCAAGAGTCTTTGGTGGTTTATATACCCCGCCATGATTTTTATCTCCGACTTCAACGACTTCATTTCTATATATACCGGGAGAATTATGATGATAATCAATATTGGTTGTAACTATAGAATGAGTCGTTTTTATAAACTCTTCAAAAAGAAGAGATTGCGGATTAGCAACCTCATGCTTCCCAAGAAGAGAATAAAGGACTTTAAGGTTTCTAATTTCAAACTGTGCTCTACTTCTGAACTCTACTTCTATATTCTTATTATTATCTTCCACCTCATTTTCGTCTTCTTCATTAAGAATATCTCGGACCTCCTCCTCACTTAAAGGATTACCTTCAATAGCGGCAGTTCCAAAAATAGAACTACGAATAAGATCTGTTTCCAACTTAGCAAACAAACTAGGTAAAACTGGTAATTTTTTTATCGATTCATAGAGAGTATTAAACTCAACCATTAGTGGATTAATTACCAACTCATCACATTCACAAGAAAAAATAAAATTACCACTTTTATGAGTAAGGTGTTTTATGACAGGTATATTGAATCCATTTTTGAACATAATAATGAAACCTTAAACATTTTATTTATTTGAATAATTACACAAATTTAAAGTATAGATGCAAATAAATATTACACACATAATGAACCTAAAGCAATTTTTTACTTACTTTTCGCAAAAAAATATTCAAAAAGTAAAATCTTTACTCACTTTTTAAAATTTAACTTAAAACTAAAAATAACTATCTATTATAATTCAAAAAAATCCCCCGAGACAAAAAATCTCAGGGGACATCAAAACCACAAATATAACGACCTCTCCCCAACCAAAAAGTTTTGGGATTCTTAAACACTTTTCCCAAAAGGGTTTAAGCCTCCGGAGGCACAATCTTACCGAACCTTAAAAACCCGCGCCCCGTCTGAACTGTCTTCAACATTAAATCCAGCCTCGAGCAACTTATCGCGCAATGCGTCTGCTGTGGCAAAATCCTTTTTACCGCGTGCAAGCTCTCTGTCTTCCAGAATAATTTTAACGTTTTCAGGTAATTTTAAAAATGGAACAGGCATAGCGTCGTGGTCAAGTATTCCTAGAATCTCATCGACTTCGAGCAGTTGATTCAAACAGAACTGAGCTTCTGCCCCGCAGAGTTTAGCTGATCCTAATAATGAATTAATAGCCTTGGAGAATCCGAAAAGAATGGGCCAGAATCTGTGCAGTTTTAGATTGTCATCAAGGGCCTGCGAAAGACCGCTTTTAAGTGTGAACACTTCCTGATCGATATCTTCGGAAATATTTCCTGAATTATTTGCAAGCATGCTGAGTCCAGCGGCAAGATCCTGCAACTTCTGCTGATTCTTCACCCACATGGAAATGGCCTGCTCGCTGCATACCAGGGGTTTTTTGTATGACGATGAAAGCATCCACATACGCACTGCAATAGGCTGTCCCGCCTGTTCGATTAATTCATCTACGCAAGGCAGTACCGAACCACCGGGTAAGACAGGCTGCGCGACCATCCATACCTGCGGAGAAACGCCTGCACCCGCCCAGATTGCGCGTAAATTTTCCAAATGCGGGAACCTGTGAATCTCACCGGCAAGAAGCAGACTTACGCCCGGCAAACCTTCCAAGGCTATTACTGCCTGCTGTAAAAACCAGCTTGGGCGCACATTACCCCACTCGGTTTCAAGCACATCCCCAAGTTTTAAATCTTGCAGAGTTGCACGTTTAAGCAGTGTGAAATCTCGTGGATTTTCTTTTACGTAATCATCAAGATCAACGGTCTTGCCAAGGCTGACCATATCGATATCCATGTTGGTCATGTGACCATATCCCTTGTCACGGGACACATCGAAATATACTGAGCGAAGTTTTTCATAAGCAAGGCCATGTGCCAGCATAGTCCGGCAGATAGCTACAGTTCTGTCCACACAGGAAGAAGCTCTTCCGAAACGAACGGATTCGCGAACTCCTAAAAGTTTAGCGGCGGCTTCCATGGCCGTGGTTACTTCTTTAGCAAAAACCTCACGGGAAAGACCTCTGTCACGCGAAACAGCAAGGGTCTGATCTTCAAGATCAGCAAGCCCTACAAGTACAGAAACTTTACTTCCTTCGCGTTCAACGTGACGCGACAACACGTCGAGCATCACAATACGGCGGAACGCTTCAGGATCATAGGGATTGTCAAAAGACGGTCCCATTGTAAACATTCCTGTTTCGGCATCAACGCCCGATAAAATTTTATCTTCCCCTGTGGACTGGTCAAATATTTTCGGACCTTTAAAAACCTGCGGACGGAAAAGAGGGGTTGAAAGATAACGCTCACCACCATCCGGGAAAATGGTAACGACCAAACCCCCTTCAAGTTCAGCTGCAACAGCGGCAGCACCCGACATGGCAGCTCCGGAACTCATTCCTACAAAAACGCCCTCTTCTTTCGCAAGTCTACGGCAGGCATCAAAAGCATCACTGTCCTCAACATGAATGATACTGTCCAACTTCTGCTTATCGTATATTCCGGGAGGATAGGATTCCTGCATATTCTTAAGCCCCTGAATCTTGTGACCGGGCTTCGGCTCAACTGCAATAATCTGAATATCCGCATTAAGCTCTTTAAGACGCTTGGTTATCCCCATAATGGTTCCGGAAGTTCCTAGACAGGCAACAATATGGGTCACTTTTCCGTCAGTCTGATCCCATATTTCCTGACCTGTTCCCTCATAATGAGCTAAGATTGAAGCCGTATTATTGTACTGGTCCATCAGAAGATATTTTTCAGGCTCTTCACGATAAAAACGATAAGCCTGCTCAATTGCGCCGTCAGTTGCAAGATGACCCGGAGTAAGTAAAATATCCGCACCGTAAGCACGCATAATCATTTTGCGTTCCTCGGATGCTGTTTCAGGCATAATCAGCATAAGCTTATACCCTCTTACCGCACACGCCATAGCCAGCCCTATTCCGGTGTTACCGGAAGTCGCCTCGATAATAATTTTACCAGGCGTAAGCTCCCCGGATTCTTCGGCCCGCTTGATCATCGCGGTCGCTACGCGGTCTTTTATGGAACCGCCCGGATTCATTGATTCAAGCTTAGCCAGAATCTTGACGTTTTTATTTGGATTAAGGTGACGCATCTCAACAAGAGGAGTTCCGCCGACCAACTCAAGAATATCATTTGCAAACATTTTGTCTAATCCTTTCAGGTATATATAATAAATAAATTCAAAAACATTTTAAGCAAACATCAACCTTTTTCATTCTGGCAGATTTTTTGCAAATAAAAAGCAGAACATCGTCAGTCTGAATACAAATATAAATTCAGACGATCAGTGACAGGTCACAACAAAACTATTTCAACAGACTGCCAAGGACGGAATCAATGTCAGCTTACCCATTCCTCAAAGAAAACATCGAAGCTCTTGAAACATACAACCCGCCCCTTTACGCATGGTTAAGCAGTCAGGATTTTGACGAAGAAAAACTAACCCAATGCCTTTTCAAGAACAGATGGGATATTCTCGACTGGAAAATGGAAAACGGCAACGGCATGTTCGAATCTTTTTTGCCCAACCTCATCTATAAAGATTGGATAGTCCCCGAAAAAGCCGAAACCAGTGCAACTTTCATTATAGGCTGCAACCTCGGATATGGCCTCAATCATGTACTGATGACAACACCCGATACTCACAAAGTAATCGTTTCAGAACCTAATGCTGAAATGCTGCTCGCCTGTCTGGGACAGACCGATTACCGCCCATTCATGGAAAATGGAAAACTCCATTTTTGCCCGGTCGATGAAAACAGACTGATGAGTATCATTAAAGACCTCGACCTTCAATTCGTATACGGCAAGATTTATTTGAGACTTGATATGCCAAGTCAGCAGATCGGCCCCGAATACGCCCGCTGGACCGCAACCATTCGCGACAAAATGGAATCATTCAGTGTTGAAATGACAACTTTGCGTTTAAAGCAGGATGTCATGGTCGGCAACGAATTAGAAAACTTTTCCAGAACAGTCCAAGACGGGACCATATCTACGCTTAAAAATGCAGGCAGAGGTCTCGGCGCAGTAATCCTCGGAGCTGGGCCGTCACTTGCTGAATTCGGACCTGAGCTTGCTAAGAATCCGGGCAATGCAGTTTACGTAACGGCTCTTCAAACTCTACCGGCAGTACAGAAAACAGGGTTGAAGCCTCATTTCTGTATGGGACTCGATTACAATGAATCAATGCTCAGAGTATATGAACAGCTGGATCGCGAATGGGCAAAAGACATCCCGCTGATTTATTCAACCAAGCTTGATCACAAAGTGCTTGAAGCATACCCCGGCCCCACCATTCCCATGTGGACCTTGGGTGGACTTGGAACCTTTGCATTCAATCAACATGAAGAAATTTTTGATGCAGGTAGTAACGTCAGTATTACTCTGAACAGATTTCTCGACTGGTGCGGATTCAACCAGATTCTTCTGGTCGGTCAGGACTTTGCGTGGAAAGGTCAAGTGTCTCACGCCGCCGGTCATCAGAACGCAGGAGCAACCTTTCCGGCAAGCGCTTTAGTCCGCCTCAAGAACGCTGACGGAGAAAATTTAACATCCTCCATTCAGTACATGACTTCCAAGCGGGAAATGGAAGATGATATCACGAAGCTCAAAACTCCGGTCTTCAACCTTTACGGCGGCTGTGCACTTATCAACGGGACAAAAAATGTAGATATGCAAAAAGTAAACATGAATGGACTGCTCGCATCAGCTCCCGGAAGCATGGAATACTTTTTGACAGCTATGAACCTTGCCCGCACCCCCAGACCTGCTCCAAGGTTTGAGTCACGCAGTCAGAAATGGAACGTGTCGATCAGAAATGCGACCAAAAAACTTGAGAAGCTTTTCCGCAAGCTCAACAAAAATCAGTTAGAAATCAACAAAACATTTCACGATATGTATTTCTTCCTGAGACAGGACCCGCTCTATCTTCCTTATCTCTACAACGAAATTTTGGACATGGCAGGACTAGCAAAAGCAAAAACAAGCTACGCTCCTAAAGATCTGCCCCATTTTAAAAAGATCGCCAAAAAAACGATCAAAAAAGTCAGATACATGGACCGCTGCTTAAACCTTGAAGAACGTAAAGAAGCCGCCTGAAAGGCAGACTTAAACAAAAAAAATCAATAATTTCCATATCCATCATATTGAAAAATCCTCTGACTCATCTCCCCGAGTCAGAGGATTTTTCAATTTATCCTGAATTTAAACAACATTAATCTTTCTATAAAAACTCATATCCAAAATTTATAAAATCATCTTTATAACGTTCATTCACAAGCTTTATAAGCTCAGGTGTGTAGTAGTCTGAAATATAGTCACACTTGCTAGGCCTTGACCTGTTTTCATGAACAACTTCTATTTCTTCACCAGCTTTTGCAAGGAAGGCGGCAATTTCAACGGCATAATTTTCAAAACGCAAAAAAGATACATCTTTCATAACCCCTTCAGGAGTAGTTAAAATACTAGTTTGCGATTCAAAGTGAATATTTGAAAATTCATCAGGACAAATGGCAATAAATTTACAAAAATTACTAAATGTATATGGTTTAATTATTTTACTAAATGCAGAATTTAAAAATTCATCACTACCCACACGCATAAGATGTAAATACAAAGAGGCTAGACGTGTGTAAGGGTTTCTAACTATTGTAAACTTGTTATACTCATTAAAAGCAGAAGATGTAACATCAACATTATTTCGCAAATTTTTATATCTAATTTCTGTTTTAACTTGTTTAGAATATATTTTATCAAGAATAGCGATAGTACTTGATGTTCCATTTTTACATATATCAATAAATATTAGTTTTTTACTTTCAACTATAGAAGTAAGTTTTACTCTGAAAGGAATCTTAAACAATTGTACATTTTGTCGACATATAACTGTAATGTACTTTACCAACTCTGCCAAACAATATCCCTTACATCCTGCATCCACAATACAAATTTTTGAAAATTTACTCTTATCATATTTTTTAAAAGCTTTTTCATACATATAATCATATTGGTCTGTATAAGAAAAAGAGTCTTCAAAAAAATTATTCATGTCCAAATCATGAATTACTGCATTACCTTCATGATCTATATTGGTGGCAATAACAAAATATGTAGATTTATCGTTAAGTTGAGGCATTTTTGATAAAATTTGCAGCTTGCTTTTATCTGTTAAATTAAAAGCATCATACAATTCTACAAATCTACAACTCTCTTTATAAACACAAAAGTTATTACATCCTTTTTCCCGTAAAATATCTGCAATTTCTTCATGATACATAGATGCGATAACAATCTTGCATTCACTAAATGTCGCAACCTCCGAAACATTTATCACTGGCTTAGAAAAAAGATCACCTAATTTTTTGTAACTATCAACAAAAGCTTTTACTCTTATATCATTCCGTTTTTTCTTAATTTCTATAAAAAAAAGTTTTGCAGCTTCTCCTGTTCCGTATATTATTATATCCGCCTCTTGTTCTATTCCTTCAAGCCCGCAAATCATATTGCACCCCATTAAAAACTTTTTAATAGCTACCTATCTTAATCAATTAACCTCTACACTTAAAAAGCACATTAAGCACTTTTATTAACTACATCTGTTCGAGAAGTGAAGCAACAGAACAAACTCATTCCGCAGCAGTTAAAAGATTCACTTGAATCCCCAGCCATGCCCGTGTAAACCGTGCCCATGAACGACAACAAACACGATGAACCATATTTTATGGAAGACGGAACACTGGTTATCCCCTTCTCCTGCCCAGACCACAGTTACAAGTATTGGAAAAAAGAAGGCAAACAACTTTCCGAGATTCTCGCTGAAATGAATGTGGATAAGGAAACTTGGAAAAAATTTACAACTGACACCCATCCTGATGATGCCGTAAAAAAAGCTGATTCAGACGAGAACAAGGATTAAGGTTATAAAGAGTGATCCGTTTCATTCATAAATATTCCAGCATTTGCCACTTTATTCTGGCATCATTACCTTTGCTGACAGCTCTTGCAGTGATATTCTGTATCTTCGGCAATGAGGCTGCTGCTACAGCGTGGTTTAAAGCTCACGCTCAGGCAAATCCTGATTATAAATTCATTGCAAAAATAATTACAGACTTCGGAAACATTGTTTTCTATCCAGTCTACTTGTGGTTTCTGATTACAGGGATAAGACAGAGAAAAAAATCAAGACTAAGGTTCGCTCTGGTCTATCTGGCTGTGCAAATTATAGTCAGTGTCATCACTGTCAGATTTCTAAAAATAGCAATCGGCAGACCGCGTCCCGGTGAAGGCACTTTTTTTGAACCTTATTCGACCCGCGGGGCATACAACTCGCTTCCATCAGGGCACACCTGTGAAGTTTACGGGGCCTCCCTGCCTCTTGTTCTCAGATACAAAACACTGTTGCTGACTTTATTTTTGGGATTATTTGCCGCAACAGTGGCTCTCAGCCGCATATACCTCACATGGCACCATCCGAGTGATGTTTTCTGCGGATGGATGCTCGGCTCAGTCGCCGGCTTCGCGATTCACCTTTTTTCAAAAGAGAATTAATATGAATAACAATACCTCCCCGATATGGGATTTCATGGAAAAACATCCGTGGATCAGCGTAATAATGATCATTGCGATGCAGTCGATCTTCACTATGGACTACCGCTCACTCTGGTTTTCCGATGAAGTTCGCTATGCAGAAGTATATCATCAGATGAAAGATGCCGGACACTGGCTGGTAATGTACCTGAACGGAGTTCCATACCCGGATAAACCTCCTGTATATTTCTGGTTTTTATCCATTATCGACGCAGTTACTCCTGCCGATGGCATAAGTGTGTTTTTCCTTGGTTCAGCAGTTTCAGCAGGAATTTTCTTACTCTCAACGGTTGCTCTTGCACGCACTCTCGGATGTGGCCGCAAAACAACTCTTGCAACCGGACTGGTGCTGCTCACAAACATTTTCTTTATAGGAATTGCTCACTATTCCCGCATGGACCTGCTTTTTGCCAGTTTCATAATCTGGGCTAACATATGTCTTTTCAAAGGATTCCATTCAAAGCACGCACCCAACTGGATAATTTCTGCCTTTGTACTGATGGGGATTGCCACACTGACAAAAGGCCCGCTTGGAATTGTTTTTCCGATACTGACTGCTGTCTGCTATCTCATATGGAAAAAGAAACTTCCTTTGTTCCGCAGTAAGGCGGTTCTCAAAGGTTTCGCCATTCTTGCCGTAATACTGCTGGCATGGATAATCGGAGCAATACTAGTAGACGGCACCTCATTCATTCATAATATTTTCTACAAACAGATTTACGAAAGAGCTGTAAGCTCCTTCCACCACGAAGAACCTTTCCAATATTACCTGATTGCCTTCCCGCTGGCATGGCTTCCATGGTCAATGGCAATCTTTGCTCTTCCTCTGAAAAAACTGTTCAACATATCCCACTGGCGGAATGTCACAGCGCTCAGAGAAAGCTCTCTGAACGATGGAAGGGACTGGGCATGGATAATGTTCATAAGCGGATTTGTAATGCTGACCTGCCTCAGTATCAAAGTCCTCATCTATATACTCCCGCTCTTTGCACCGCTTGCAATTCTCACTGCAAAAGGGCTCATGGGAGAAGGTGATAATCCTCCGGCTATTAATTCAAAGAAACTTTGGACAGCAGTGGCCTGTGTATATCTCCTGTTTGCTGTTGCCGCTCCTTTTGCTGAAATATTCTTCCCGTTTGATTTTGCGATTAAAGGACTTTCATTAACAGTCTTGATTCTGGGGTTGGGCGGATTAGCTCTTCTGGCAACCAGATCATCCGGCAAAAAGACTGGACTGCTTATCATGGCGGTAACCATGACGCTCTGGATTCAGCCACTGGCACTTAAAACGCTTCCTTCTCTTGACCCTCTCATGAGTCCGCGCATGACAGGTGAAATCATGAAAGAATACATTGATCAGGGAAGCTACCCGCTGGCGCATAAAATATATTCCGGCATTTTCTCATACTACGCCGGAACCAATATCCACGAAACAAGTGATTTTAAAGAGATAGAAAGGATACTCGAAGAGCAGGATAAGGTTATTCTGGTGATGCAGAGAAAATACTTTGACCGCTGGGAGAATTGCCCTGAAGGCGTGACTATCATTAATGAACAATTTATATCTGACCGCCCTTACGTCCTTCTTCGCAAATAATTAATATAAAGATATTAAATTAAAAGGGTTGCTTTGATTAAATTCAAAGCAACCCTTTTTTATGTTTTGCACTCGCAGTTTCTTTTTAAGTTTTCAAAGGCAGAACAGCATGCTAGATATAACTTGTATGTCTTTTCCAGATTTCAATTTATGCCATTCAATTCAAAAAAAGTAATCAGAGGAAAATATGCCGAAATCTAAAAACAACATCCTCTTCGTAGATGAAGATAAAAACCAGATTGAAGCCTTTAAAAAAATGCTTATGCCCATGTCCGGACAGTGGGAGTTACACTTTGCAAACTCAGCAAAAGAAGCTTTAGAACTGATTGAAATTCAGCCCTTTGATATCGTTGTTACGGATTTTCATACAACAGGACTCCCCGACGGAGAGCTCATAAGTGAAGTTAGAAAACAGCAGCCCGGAGCAATTCGTTTCATTTTATCAAAGGATCAGAACACAAATAAATCTATGCACTCGGCTATGTATGCTCATCAATTCATAAGCAAACCTTGCTCCGCAAAAGAACTGATCGAAACAATTGAAAGATGCCTCAGATTAAAAAATATATTCCTTAATGAACGGGTTTCTAAAGCAATTGCCTCTATAGATGAACTTCCTGTAATGCCGTCTCTGTACATCAAACTAGAGAAAGAACTGCGAAAAGAAGATGTTTCGATCAAAAATATCGGCTTGCTCATAAGTGAAGACTTGGCAATAACCTCGGGAATTCTTAAACTGGTGAATTCCTCTTTTTTCGGCCTGTACTCTAAAGTTACCACCCCGGAAAAAGCCGCTACAATGTTAGGGATCAGTACGATTAAAGGGCTTGTGCTGGGCATGCACATTTTCAACTCAAGCAAGACCGAATATTTGGATTTTTCCATCGAGGATCTTGGAGAGCATTGCCTATATACCGCTCTTCTAGCCCGGGCAGTTATTCAAGCAGAAGGTGCTGATACTGATACAGCTGAAAAAACATTTCTTGCAGGTTTTCTCCACGACATTGGAAAACTGATCCTTTGTGTATCTTATCAGCCGGAATATTCTGAAATTCTAAAAATAGTACAAAATGAAAACATTCCTATGAGTGTCGCTGAAAAAGAAATTTTCGGTTTCACACATGCCGAAGTCGGAGCTTACCTTCTGGCTCTTTGGGGATTTGATGAGACAGTTGTTGAAGCAGTGTACAGCCATCACAATCTAACAGAATCAGGTTCAGACATGCTTAGCCCTGCGGCAGCTGTCCACATTGCCGATACCTTTGAGCACGAACTACGCTTGCGGCATCAAGAGAATGCTCCACATATTCTGAATGCAGAATGGCTGGAAAAAAACGGATTTTCAAGTAAGCTTGTGGGCTGGCTTGAAGTCTGCGCTCAGCAATTGGACAAAGATCTCACAAATATCAACCAGTAAATCGGCAGGCTATAGGCATTCTCCATCCTGTACCGAAAGCTCTGGAAGTTATTTTAAGTCCCGGAGCGGCCTGCTTACGTTTAAATTCTGAAATTTTAATCAGCCTCAGAATGCCCTGTACAATTTCAGGATCAAAACCTGTTTCTTTGAGAATTTCAATCTCAGACATATGATGCTCAACTCTGAGTTCAATAATGCGATCCAGCACTTCATACGGCGGTAATGAGTCTTCATCTTTCTGCCCCGGACGCAATTCCGCGGACGGTGGTTTTTCAATCGTCGCAACCGGTATAACATCCCCCATTCCCTGTTCATTAAGCCAGCGGCATACCCTGAAAACAAGAGTTTTGTAGAGATCTGAAATAACGGCCAGACCTCCGGCCATGTCTCCATAGATGGTACAATAACCTACTGCGAGTTCGCTTTTATTACCGGTGGTTACAAGCAATGCACCCATTTTATTAGAAATGGCCATTACAAGATTTCCCCGTATCCGTGACTGAATATTTTCCTCAGTCACATTCTCGGGCAACCCGGCAAAAGCGGGAGCCAGAGCCTTTTCAAAATTCTGCATGAGTTCCTGAATAGGAATAGTGATTGATTTGATACCCAGATTTTGAACAAGCTCCAAAGAATCATCAATGCTTCCTTTACTGGAATAAGGAGAAGGCATCAGAACTCCGAGAACATTCTCGGGCCCTAAAGCTTCAGCGGCGACTGCGGCTGTCAAAGCAGAATCTATCCCGCCTGAAAGCCCTAGAACAACTTTCTTAAAACCCGTTTTAGCAAGATAATCGTGCAAACCAAGCACCATGGCATTCCATGCTTCGGATTCTTCGCAAAAATCATCTTCCTCTATTTTTCCAGTGCCACTTTTAACATTAACAATAACGACATCTTCTTGAAAACTTTTCCCACGGGCAATCAAAGTACCCTGTGCATCAAAAGCGCAACTTCTTCCGTCGAAAACTAAATCATCATTACCGCCGACCTGATTTGCGTAAACAACGGGCACTTTATACTTGGAAGCAATGGAAGAAAGCATTTTTTCGCGCACAAGCTGCTTTCCAATATTAAACGGAGAGGCCGATAAATTGATCAAAACATCCGGCTTGTTTTCCATTATTGCCGGTAACGGATTGCTTCCATAACGCGTATTTGTGCCATTTTCACGATCATTCCATACGTCTTCACAAATTGTTACGCCTATCCTTACACCGTCAAAAACAAAAAAATTGCATTCTTCGGAAGGTTCAAAATACCTCTGTTCATCAAAAACATCATACGTCGGGAGCAACCATTTATAAAAAACTCTCGGCACCCCGCCCCGTTCAATAAGCCATGCAGCATTCCGCAAGGGATTCCCACAACCTTCATGATTGATATCAACTCCTCCGACAATCAAAGCAATATCATCAGGAATTTTACGAGAAAGCTCAGATACCGCGTTTCTGCACCTTAATACAAAATCAGAATTAAGCAGCAAATCCCGCGGAGGATATCCTGTGAGCGCAAGCTCTGAGGTTACACAAATCTTTGCGCCACGCTCAACGGCTTTATCAACACCGTCCAGAATAAGCTTGATATTACCTTCGAGGTCACCGACCGTCCAATTGAGCTGCAACAGGGCTATTTTCATTATTTACTGACCGTCCTTTTCTTTATGAATACGGACTTTTGTTAACGTTTGCGGAAAGAGTTGTCCATAATTCGATTTCTCTCAACTTGATATGAACTTTCATTCAGTTTATCTTGCACTGAATATGCCCTGAGGATAAAGAAATAAATTACTCCTTACCCATATTATATCTTTCAATCATAAATTAAACAAACAATGGACTGAAATTGTTTAAAATAGACAAAGTACAAACTCGAATCAGCATAATGATCATATTAATATCATTATTGGCCTTCGTTATTTCCGGCGCCTACGATTATTCGGTTATGCGTAAGGACATGCTTAAAGAAATGAATCAGAAAGCGGACGGCCTTGCCGAAAGACTTTCAGAATCATTAATCCCCCCCCTTTGGAATGTGGATCAGTCCGCAATAAACAGAATTATTTTGTCGGAAATGAATGACAAAAGAATTAAAGCCATAATCGTTACTGAAGATAATGATAAAAACGTATTTGCAGGAAAAATAAGAAATAAAAATTGGGATATAATTGACTTTATAGCTTGGCCCAGAGGTGAATTCGTTAAACGAAAAGCTGAAATATCTGTACTGAATCAACCTATAGGAGCGGTTGAAATTTTCTTATCGACCAAATTCATTCAAGATGAGCTATACAATTCACTCTTACAGTCGCTCTTAAGAAACATGTTTCTGGTTGTTCTGCTGATGGTAACAATCTTCGTTACTATGCGAAACGTTCTTATCTCTCCCATCATTAAATTATCCCAAACAGCACGCCGAATTTCTGTTGATAAAAACTATGGAGCCAGAGTCGACTTTAAATGTCAGGGCGAGATGGAAACGCTCGTTAACAACTTTAATCACATGCTCCAGCAAATTGAAGAACAGGACCACAAACTTAAAGAATACAGCGGAAAACTTCAGCAAAAGATTCAGCAAAGTAATAAAAATTTAGCAAACAGCTACAGAGAACTTAAAATAACAAATAAACAACTTGAAATTGCTAAAAATGAAGCAGAAGCCGCTTCGCGCTCCAAAAGTCAATTTATGGCAAATGTCAGCCATGAAATAAGAACGCCCATGAACGCAATTATCGGAATGGCAGATCTGACACTGGCAACAAAATTATCGGCCAAGCAAGCTGATTTTATGAAAATAATCATTAATTCAGGTCAGGTACTGCTAAGACTGATCAATGACATTCTAGATTTTTCAAAAATTGAAGCAGGCAAGCTTGAACTTGAAGAAGTTAACTTTGATCTTCATAAGTTGATTGATGAAATCTCGGACCTTTTTGTTGAACAGATGGTCGCTTCTCAAACGGAACTGGTAATTGAAATTCTCCCGGACGTGCCGAAACGGATAAAAACTGACCCGCTAAGATTAAGACAGGTTCTTGCTAACCTGACCGCAAATGCTTTCAAATTCACCAATAAAGGTGAAATTACAATTACTGTAAAAGCTGAGCATGTCGGCCCGGATAAAATGGATCTTATTTTTGCCGTAAAGGATACGGGGATAGGAATCCCGGAACAAATTCAGCCCGAGCTATTTAAAGCCTTTAAACAGGCTGACGGATCTACCACCCGTAAATATGGTGGTACAGGTTTGGGACTGACCATCTCCAAACGAATAATCAATCTCATGGGCGGAGATATCTGGGTTAAAAGTAAACCCGGAGAAGGTAGTACATTCTTCTTCAAAATATCCCCGAAACTAGTTCCGAACACACTCCCCACTGAATACCTGTTGCCGGAGAATCTTCTGAACCAGCCTGCACTCATAATAGATGACAATATTGCTGTGAGATCCGTTCTTTCCAGATATCTGCAACAATTCGGATTCAAACCTGAAAGCTCCTCTTCTGCGGAAGAAGGGTTGGAAATGATAAAACAAAAAACGGATGTCCCGTACAAATTCATACTCATGGATTTGAATCTTCCGGGAATGAAAGGAGATGAAGCTTCCAAAATAATCAGAGAAACTCATCCGGCCAAAGACCTTCCAATCCTCATGATTACCGCAATGGATTTAAATGAAGCTCTGATAAAAGCCAAAGCAA
Source organism: Maridesulfovibrio ferrireducens (assembly GCF_900101105.1). Classification (NCBI taxonomy): domain Bacteria; kingdom Pseudomonadati; phylum Thermodesulfobacteriota; class Desulfovibrionia; order Desulfovibrionales; family Desulfovibrionaceae; genus Maridesulfovibrio; species Maridesulfovibrio ferrireducens. Next base: position 368,118 of record NZ_FNGA01000004.1, on the reverse strand, counting down.
CAGGGATAACCAAAGTCATAACTAAACCTCTGAAACAATCTGCTCTATTTGATGCGATTATGGATACGTTTGATCACAGTGATTATATGCAAAAAGTAATCGAACCTTTACAGGTCGCTGAAAAAATATTTGAAGGTTTTAACGTTCTGCTGGTGGAAGACAATGCCATCAACCGCCAAGTGGCCGAACAAATTCTTATGACTACCGGACTGGAAATAGAAACTGCCATTAACGGACTTGAAGCCGTACAAATGATCGCCCAAAACAACTATGACCTAGTTCTTATGGACATCCAAATGCCGGAAATGGACGGATATGAAGCAACCAGAACCATACGTAGCAAGTTGAAAAAAACCGACCTTCCGATAATAGCAATGACGGCCCACGCTATGAGGGGAGACAAAGAAAAATGTTTGCAAGCAGGCATGAATGACTACATTCCAAAACCCATTGATAAGAATCAAATGATAAGCACCATCAAAGCTTACTTATTAATTAATCACGACGAATTCAGTAAAAGCAACGAACAGGACACATCCTCAACGAACAAAAATTTCCAAAAATATCAACATCTGAACATAGAAGAAGCTTTGGATCGCATCGGTGGTGACTTAGATATTCTGATTAACATTTTGAATAATTTCGATGAATATAACAAAGACTTTACAAAAAAAATAAACTTCATGCTGGCAAAAAATGAACTTAAAGAAGCCGGAGATATGGCGCATACGCTGAAAGGGGCTGCTGCAAATCTTTCTGCAAACCATCTGGCCAAGGCAGCTCAGAAACTGGAAAATGCCTGCAAAGCCAATCAGAAAGAAGATGCTGTCATAGCTTTATATGAAACAAGCAAAAAAATTGAACTTCTCAGAATGGACATTTTAATGCTCACCAAAGATCTTTCCTGACACTCTCTGTTGATATTCACGCCGAATTGAGGCAGAAATCAATTCATCATTAAGATTTAAAAAGGATTCAAATATGGCCCTTATGTTTGGAAGTCCTTCCAAAAAAGGACGTGGCTCTCTGGAAGATGCCAAAAAAGAACAGCGGCTCGACATGGCTCGCAATCTGTATCTTGGCGGCAAAATCAAAATTGTTACAACGGAAGAAATTCCCAACCGAGAGGTTATGGGAACATTCGGGCTTGTAGTATGTCGAAGTTACAACTGCGACAATGCTTTCTATGGATTAATCGCTCAGGCAATAGATGCAAACGCAGATGCAATTCTCGCTTACCGGGAACTGGTTTCGTTTCATCCTGAAGGGGATAGATATTATTCCTGCTTTGGAACAGCTGTCAGGCTCAAAAAAGTAAAATAATTTTAAATTTACAGGGAACATATGCTGTTAACATGTTCCCTGTAAAAATCACTTCATTCTGCGTTGCAGGAGAAGATGATCTGCAATGGTAAGCATTGCCATAGCCTTGAGCACAGGAACAATGCGCGGAATAGCACAAATATCATGTCTGCCGCCGATTTTTATCTCAGTTGAATGACCTTCGCTATCAACAGTCTGCTGCTCTTTGCTGATGGATGGAATCGGCTTAACATAGGCCCTGACCACAATATCCTGCCCACTTGAAATACCACCGAGAATTCCCCCGGCATTGTTGGACAAAAATCCTTTCTCATTAATAAAATCATTATTCTCGCTGCCGGTCGCATCCGCGGAAGAACAGCCAGATCCTATTTCGACACCTTTTACGGCACCGACGGACATCAACGCATAAGCAAGTCTGGCATCCAGTTTATCAAACACCGGTTCACCAAGCCCTGCGGGCACGCCTTTAATGCAGACTTCAACAACTCCGCCCAAAGTATCTCCGGCAGAACGCACTTCCATTATACGCTTTTCCCACTTTTCAAGAACATCTGCGTCAGGACTGAAAAAAAGTCTTTCATAAGCACTGCCAGGATCTTTGACGACAGCGTCAATACCACCGATACGCACGGTATATGTGTTACAGGTTATACCTTCTAGACGTAAAAGTTCCTGTGCAACAGCTCCGGCGGCAACGCGTGAAACCGTTTCCCGGCCGGAAGAACGGCCACCGCCGCGATAGTCCCTGAAACCATATTTCGCATCATAGGACAGATCGGCATGCCCCGGTCTGTAGACGTTCATAATTTTTGAATAATCTCTGGAACGCTGATCCGTATTTTCAATATGAAAACCAATGGATGTTCCGGTGGTTCTACCTTCAAAAACACCGGATAAAATTTTTACCTTATCAGCTTCTTTACGGGCTGTTCCTGCAATACCCGAACCGGGCTTACGTCTGTCCAGCTCCAGTTGAATAATATCCTCGTTCAGCTCAATTCCAGCAGGACATCCATCGATAACTCCGCCAAGGCCGGGACCATGAGACTCTCCATATGTAACAACCTTAAAAAGATTGCCGAATGTGTTTCCACTCATTATTTATCATCTCCATTCTCAATAATTTTAAATGCCCCGACAATTCTTTCACAGATTTCCTGCACACTGCCTGCACCGTCAACAGTCACAGCCGCACATCCTGAATATAATTTTTCACGAGCTTCAAGAATTTCGTTAACTTCTTCCACCAAAGATTTTCCTGTCAAAGATGGTCGTTGTCCATGCTCAGGATTAGCTGACAGACGCTGAACCAGCGTATCAACATCTGTTTTTAAATAAACAGTAAAACTTTTTTTCAAAATTTCAAAATTTTTCTCACGAACAACAATACCGCCACCGCAAGAAACAACTGATCTTTCGGTTTCTGACAAAAATTTTAACACGTCACTTTCGATATCACGAAATGCTTCCCACCCGTTGGCTTCTACAAAAGTTGAAATTTCACAACCTGCTTTCTCAACAATAAGTGCGTCACTGTCGTAAAAATCGAACTGCAACCCCTTTGCAACAGCCCTGCCGACTGTAGTTTTTCCACATGCTCTGGGACCGACAAGAAAAATTTTATTCACACCCACTCCTGTTGCTCTTCTGTAATATATAAAATGTTTGTTTTCTCGTTTACAAACACCTAGACTGTTTCGGGAACCTAGAATTACGTTAAATATAAGTTTTCATCACCTATATTTCAATTCAGTGCATTATTAAGCTGTTCTTTAAAAAAAACAAAAACTAAATGTCGGGATTATTGTATTGAAAAAAGATATCACATATTAAACGAAGAGGGTTCAATCTAAGCGTTGCTTAAGATATACAAACCTGAAACAGTCAGCAGATCAACATTCTTAAACGTAAACATACCGGACTTGTCAAGCACCGGAGACCCTGATGAATATATACATAAAAAATACAATTACTCTTATCATTGCGGCCCTGTTACTTTTAAGCGTGTCTTTTTTCAGTGAAGTACGTGCTGAATCGACAAAACAAACATGGACTTACATGGTCGAAGGCATTGAGCAGGACATAAACGAACAAAATGCAGCTGTTCATAATCTGCAAAAACATCTCCCTGAAATGATCAAAACTTTTGATTATCGCATTAATAAAGCTAAAGACCGACTTGACCAGTTGAAACTTCTCAGAGGATTGGCAAAACGGACCCCCTGGTCATATAGAACGATATTACTGCAACTTGAAGACCTTAAAGATTATGTATTATATGCCAAAAAAGATCTGCTTCTTGAAAAAAACCGTCTTAAAAAAATTAAAAAAGATATAGATATTCTTTCAGAGCTTAATATTCAGGACAGCCTTGAAAGTAATGTTAAAAAAGACCTGCTTAAGCGAACATTAGACAGCTTTACAGAAATACACCATCACTCAAGACTCATAAAAAAAGACCTCGACAAAGCCCTTGCCCGCGCGGACGAAACGGTTGCAGCAATTGCCCGGAACAGTAAACTTACCACAAAACATTATGCTGACTCGATGGAAAGCTTCTACTTCGAAGCAGGGCCATCATTACTCGCTGCTAACAATTGGCAGGATATTACTTATGCTTTTGATGAATGGCAAAAAGGCCATTCTAAATTTTACTATCCACTGTTTGTATGGGTAAGCTGGACTAATTTCATGGCATACATGTCCATCATAGCTCTTGTCTGCTGGGTGCTTCTTCGTCAATCCGTCAAAACCCTGCTCAAACGCCCAAATTTTTCCAAACACTCAATGTCATCATACAACTTCGGGCTGCTCATGCTCTCTTTAGGTGCAGGTATATTTATCGCACGCCACATCACTCTTTTTACATCAAACCAGATAACTGGACTGGTCTGGTCCGAACTAATAACTTTGGGCATCATCATTTGCGCACGCAATTTTTTATGGACAAAGGAAAAAACCAAGCCTGCCCCGCTGATATACACCCCCATGTTTACTCTCTGGTGTCTGATGACAGCAGGAGACATGCTGCATATGCTGACTGTCCCGGTTGACTGTATCGGGATAATATGGATTTGCTTCAGCCTCGCAGCTTTAGCTGTGATCAGTATAAACCGGAAAAAACAATCACTTAAAATTACCAAAACTACATCAAAAATTACGATATACGTTCTAACAATCGGCTCTATTTTGACCTTATTCGGATTAGGCGCAGAGGCGATGATCTCGACTCAACTCTGGTTCCTGTTTCTCGTAACACTCCAGATTTGTAACGCGCTTAAAACTATAATGATCACAAGTGGAACTCCTGCAGCGCAAGTGGAACAACAAGGGGAAGAAATAGAACCCGATACGCAAGCTGAACCTACTGAGAATGTAGAACTCTCGATGGAAACCATACAGCAGAATCAAATGGCTCAGCTGCTGTACCCGCTGTCAGTTTCAATCATTATCTTTTTATTTATCGCATGGGCGACAGCTTATATGGGCGGACTGCCGTTCGCAAAATTTGTATTCAGGCATATGGATGTTAATATCGCCGGCGCAGCCATATCCATAAAAAGTATCTTTTACATCCTTATATTATTTTTCACTTCACGGCTGATTCTCTTCTGGCTTAAAACGCTGGTCTCCACAACGGCTATTGCTGGTCGCAAAATGGAATCCGCCTTAGCCCATACTTTTTCGACCATAGGATCCTATCTGGTATGGGTCGTATTTATCCTTTCATCCCTATACCTGCTGGGAATACCAATGTCGGCCCTTACATGGATTGCCAGTGGTCTTTCCATCGGTATTGGTTTCGGCCTCAAGGATATCGTAAGCAATTTTGTAAGCGGACTTATCATCCTTTTCGGCGGATCTATTAAGAAAGGGGATATTCTGCAGCGCAATAAACTTATAGGCAAGGTTGAAGACGTTTCCATTCGCAACACAACCATGCGCGCCCTTGATAACAGCATGGTAATTATTCCAAACTCCAGCTTCCTGAAAGGTGAAATTATAAACCTTAATTTTCAGGATTCGCGCATAAGGGTTGCAATTCCTATAACCCTTATTCCCGGATCAAAAATTAAAAAAGCAAAAAAAATAATGCTCAAGATCGTTAAAAAGCACCCTAAAGTGTTGAGCGATCCAGAACCGAGCATTCTTTTTAAAAGATTCGGTAACTTCGGCCTTGAGTTTGAAATTTATTTCTGGGTACAAAATTTTGAAGATCAATACCCTACTGAATCTGAAGTGGTTGATGATCTTGATCAAGAGCTTCAAGCTAAAAAAATCTCTGTAGCCTTCCGCGGCATTAAGGTTAAATATAAACCTAAGGGTGATGAGGCCGCAAAACTGGCCGCGCAGCGTGAAGCTTTAAAAGAAAAAAAGAAGGCAACAAATAAGTATTTTAAATCAGCGGCACTTCGAAGACATAGAAACCTGCAGAAACTTGAAAGGGATAAGCCTGCATAAACAAATAATAAAAGTCTTCCTATCGAACAACTTATCGATAGGAAGACTTTTTTAATAAACTCATTGAATCATAAGAACGAATTCTTACGACGCGAAAACAATTAAACCGGAAATTTAATTATCTTAAAAAGAGCTCTCTTTAAAACGACGAAATACCTTCTTCCTTTGTATCAAAAATAGGCAGAAAGGATACAAATCCCGACAGGTCAAAGACTTCACGAATATAATCTTTCAGTGAACAAAGCAAAAGTTTACCATCGCCGCCTTTAAGCTCTCTTGCTGCTTTTAAAAGAACACGAAGTCCGGCACTGGAAATGTACTCAAGGTTTTCAAAATCCAGAATGATCTTATTTTCTCCGCTCTGAATTGAGCTGAGGAGACGTTCTTCAAAATCATTCGAAGTGTTGGAATCAAGCCGTCCTTTAAGCGCAAAAATTATAACACCGTCATTTTTATTTTCACCAACTTCCAAGCCCATCTTATCCTCCGGTTTCTTACCATTATACCCGTCCGACAGCTCTGATAGATAATCGGCAGACGACTTAATTTATTTTTTAATATAAAACTATTGAATAATCTTGGTCAACTTCAATATATTCTTCCCGTTGCCCAACTCATACTCAATACTATCCATCATTTTCCGCATAAAATGAATACCTAATCCACCAATTCTTCTTTCATCACAATCACATTGAATTTCAGGTTCAGGAATATCAAGCGGATTGAACGGTTTTCCGTCATCATTGATCTCGATAAACATAACGCCATCTTTTAAAATAAGCTCTATATCAAAAGAATGAGAATCCGAAAAACACCCATAGCTTACAAGGTTTGTAAAAAGTTCATCCAGAACTAAATTAACCTCAAAAATATTCTTCTCCGGTATTTCATTTTGCTGACCGAAGTTCTCAATTTTTTCGGCAAGAATTTTTAGCTCGCTAAGATCAGCCTTCAGCGTAAATGAAGAAATTTTATCATCGCCGACTTGCGACTGCCGATTATTAACCAAATCTCTATCCTCTATTTTTTTCCAAACTAGATAAAAAACAATTTGACTACAATGAAGTTAGAAAACCCTTGTCCCTGCGTCAACAAAAAGGTAATAAATTTTTGAAAGTCAGTTTATTTATTTACTAAATTTTAATTTAGCAACACGAATAAAAATTTTTTTGACCAAATTTATTCTTTTTGATCTTTTATGTATGAGCATATTTTAAGGAGCTTCCTTTGACGATCACTAAACGGTCCCTTATGTACTGGGTGAAGACCAGCAATTTCAAATTACAAATGATATTGCTGGTTGTAATTTTAGTAACAGTAGCTGCACGCGTAATTCCTCTTGAAATGCAGAAACTGATTATCAACCAAGCCATCAGTATGCGTAAGGTTGATTTGCTTGTCAGATACTGCACCTTCTACATAATAGCCGTAGTCAGTGCCAGCCTGTTAAAGTATGCAATTACGACCTTGCAGACTTACATCGGGCAGGAAGCTCTGGCGAAAATGCGAAAAGGACTGTACGCCCATATTCTCACGCTCCCTTTAGGCTTTTTCAGAAAAGCAAACCCGGGTATGGTTGTTTCATCACTGATAACAGAACTTTCTCCGGCAGGTGAATATGTAGGACAATCAATCGCAGTACCGGTTACCAACGTCCTGACATTGATAACATTTGCAACGTATTTGTTCTACCTGAACCCGACCATGGCCGCCATTTCAATCGCACTGTATCCCTTCGTTATATATCTGGTTCCCAAGCTCCAAAAAAGATCAAACAATGCCAATAAGCAGAGAGTCGATACAACCCGTAATCTCAGTAGTCATATCAACGAAACGATTTCAGGAATACATGAAATTCATGGTAACGGCTCATACCGTATTGAAAACCGTAAATATGGTTCATTCGTAGACCGCCTTTTCAAAATAAGAATCACATGGATTCTTTACAAACAGGGAATCAAGGTTCTCAATAGCTTTTTCCAAAATCTTGGACCATTTTTACTATTTCTTGTCGGTGGTTATCTAGCCATTCAAGGTAAATTCGACCTTGGTGCTCTTGTTGCTTTCCTTTCCGCTTATGAAAAAATTTATGATCCATGGAAAGAACTTATGGACTTCTATCAGGTTCATAATGACGCAACTGTCCGCTATGAACGAGTCATGGAATATTTTGATTACGAGCCTGAATTCAAGCTTGAACCGACAGACAGAGCTCCGATTAAACTTACTGGAGCCATTGATATTCAAAACCTCGGATTCACTGTTTCAGGGGGCATAAAACTGCTCAAGCAAATCAACCTGAAACTGAAACCCGGCGAACAGCTGGCTCTTGTAGGATTTTCGGGCAGTGGTAAAAGTACACTGGCCCAATGTGTCTCACAACTATATAAATATACCGGAGGGTCGGTAAAAATCGACGGCTATGAAGTCGGAGAACTGACCAAAGCCGACATGGTCCACAGTATGGGTATTGTTGCGCAGGAACCGTTTATCTTTTCAGGGTCCATAAAAGACAATTTGCTCTATTCATGTGCAGCTGTACTTGAAGGCGATCCTGAAGCTGAACAGAAAATGCCAAGCCGGGACCATATGATTGAAAGCATCCAGCAAGCAGGCATTTTTGTGGATGTTCTAAGGTTCGGTCTAAACACCCTTGTGGATTCTGAACAAGATAAAGAACTATCCGAACGCTTACTGATGGTTCGCAAAAACTTTCACTCAGACTTCGGTGAAAAGTTTGCGGAACATGTCGAATTCTATGAGGAAGGTAAATACCTCGATTACTCTACGGTTGCAGGTAATATTATCTTCGGTTCTGCTATGGATAAAAGTTTTGCAGGTAAAAACCTTGCCACAAACGAATACTTTATCAATTTCTTAAAAGAAACTCAGCTTGAAACACCTCTTCTCAGCCTTGGCCGTGAAACCGCTAAGCAAGCTGTTGATATTTTGGGTGATCTCCCTCAAGAAGAAATATTCTTCGAACAAAGTCCTATTCCGACAGAAGATTTTGAGGACTATAAACAACTTGCTGCCAGATTGGACCATAACACTTTGCAGGAAATAAAAGGCAAAGATAGAGATATGCTCCTCCAGCTGGCCCTGAACTTCATACCTGGAAAGCATAAAATTGTTGCTTTGCCATCTGTTTTGAAAACGCTCATTCTTGATGGACGCCAGATGTTCTTTAACAAGGTGTCCGTTGAAAAGCCGGATTCTTTCAGCTTCTTCAAAATAGCTGAATACATCCCTTCGCAGACAATTTTGGATAATATTCTTTTCGGAAAACCGAAAACAGATCATCCACAAATTCAGGATGCGATCAACCAAAGTATGATTCAGCTTCTTATTGAAGAAGACTTACTTGAAACAGTTGTCGAGCTTGGAATGGGATTTGAGGTTGGAACCAAGGGCGATAAGCTGTCCGGTGGTCAAAAACAGAAGCTTGCGATTGCAAGAACATTCCTCAAGAATCCGCCTATCATGATTATGGATGAAGCTACTTCTGCCCTTGATAACCGTTCACAGAACAGAATTCAGGGACTTTTAGAAACTAAATGGAAAGGAAAATCGACTCTCATTTCAGTTATTCATAGGCTTGATACTATCAAAAACTATGACAAAGTTGCTGTAATGAAAGCTGGTAAGCTTATGGAAATAGGGCCTTACGATGAATTAATCGCTAAAAAGGGCCTTCTCTACGAACTTATACATGGAGCAAAATAGCTATGAGCGTCGAAACAAGTGAATATCAAGAACATCTCGAAATAATAAGAGAAGTACCTTACTTCTCAGGACTTGAACTGGAAGCTCAAAAACTGCTGGCCTACCTTTGCGTGCGTGAGACTTTCGCCCCCGGTGAAACGGTCTTTAATACAGGGGATGTAGATCAGTCAGCTTACTTCATTTTAAAAGGACAGATGGAAGCTTTTCTGGATGGAGTTGAAACCCCCATCCAGACTTTTAAAGACAACGACTTTGTCGGAGCTTTGACCTTAATAGGCGACTCTAAAAGGCTCTTTACCCTCAAGGCGACCTCTGAATCTGTTTGTGTCCGCCTTACAAAGGACAAATTTGAGAAAGCCCGAGAACAATACCCGGAAATAAGCAACAAATTCTTGAAAGCTGCGGTTAATAAAATCAGCAACAGAGAAGAAAGATTTATTGCTAAATATGATATCGGCTGTGAAGGATGCAAATCCACAATCGGCTTAACCCTTATTTAAGATAGTGTGAGCAAAGTAAATATTGCCACCAGAGGATTAGTTAAAATATGAAAAAAATACTTTTGTTAAGCCTTGCCTTAATAGTGATCATGGCAACCTCGGCTTTTGCCAAGAATGCTCCTGAATCAGTTGCAGGAATTACCATTGGAGAGAATATTTCTACAATTAGATCTATTCTGGATATGGACTCTGCCAGATCACCATGGCAGGAAGAATACATCAAGCGTATTGGAATTAAGAAACTTGAAGGCTACAATGGTGGATATGTTGTCGTTGGAGACTGTAATCGCAAAGATACAATTTTAAGATTAAAATTAAAATATTCTGACAGCAGTTTAACCTTCTTCAATAACATTTACGGCATGCTTGAAAAAAGATTCGGAAAACCTAATGACTGGAGAGGAAATCCTTTCGGAACCTTGAAAGTGTGGAAGTGGTCTCTCAATGATGACTTAGGCAATGTAAGCCTGATTCTTCAGCATTTCAGCGGTAATGACGACAGCATAAACAACGGAAACTCCATCCGTATTTCTCGCCCTTCATGGATCAAAGACGAAAAGAAGTGCTGGGAAGAAGCTAACCCTGAGCCAAAAACTCCGTCTATTCCAGCTAAAATGAAAGGAATGAGCTGGTTCATACCTTACTAAGACAATTCAACTTATTCTATTCAGATTCAAAAGCCTCTCTAAGCAATTAGGGAGGCTTTTCTATGTCACTCTATCCCAATTATATTCCGTGCAGATTACACCCATTGTTCTGACGTCTTACAAGTCAAACAGCTTAGCAGATCAACATATCAACTCTTTACAAACTCAGAGAATGCCTGCCTTAAGATCTGCATTTCATAGTGACTCTCTTTCATAGGCTAAAAGAAAAGGCCCGGTTCATATGAACCGGGCCTTTAAGAAGCAATATAATCTACTTACGATTACTTGTTGCTGTTCAGCTTAACTTCCTGAGGGAAGACAGGCAGATACCTGTAACAAAGGCTGAGAGCAAGCGCACCGTAAGCGACGATCATTCCTGAAGTTGCCCATTCTGCCCAGTTAGGAGTATAAATCTCCCAATTGTCGAAAGGCATAACTGGAATAGCGATGGTCTGAACAGTGAATACGTAACGGTTGATGCTGATACCGATACAATCGAGGATTGCAGCAGTATAAAGCAATGATGGGTTGTTTCTGATAGAAGGAGTGATCAGCATAATCGCAGGGACTACGCCGCAAAGTCCTAATTCAGTCCACATCAGCCATTTACCGTAGACGTTACCGTAGAACATCTCGTCGAAAGTAAAGCCAACAGAAGGCAGGTAACCGGTAGCCCAAGCCCATGTGTCAATGATCTTGAAGAACATGTACAGACAGAGCATGGAGCCTGCGATTTTACCCATGAGAGCTTTAACTTTGTAATCCACAAGCTTTTTGCCTGTCATCTTTTCGATGAGGGTACATACCAGAACTGTGAAAACAGGACCGGAACCTACAGCGGAAAGAACGAAGAGGAAGAAAGTCCAAGGCCAGATGAAGAAACCATCACGGAAAGCATAAGGACGGCCGAACATAACGCCGTACATGCCGCCCAGTGAACCCTGGTGGAATGTGGAAAGGAAAGTTCCGATACCGGCAAACAGAGCCATATTCACGTGAAGGTGATGGGCAAAGTGATGCAGGAAAGGAATTTTATTAAGCTGCTTCTGCTCGAGGATCAACGGAATAAACTCGATGACCAAAACGGTGCAGTAGCAAGTAATACAGAAGATAACTTCTGTCAGCATGGAATGCACGTTAGGGTGCCAGTATCCGAACCATGCACGGATCGGCTGACCGATATCCATGGTGAGGATAAGCATTGCACCTGAGTAGCACAAGAATCCAAGTATAACAGCTAAGTTAACAATATTTTTAAGTTGATCAATCTTGAGGATGTACTTGAGAAATCCGGTGAAAAATGCACCGGCACCAAGTGCGATAACCGCAAGGTCAAAAGTAATCCACAGTCCGAACCCGAAGTAGTTATCCAAACCTGTTACGCCGATACCGTTTGCGAAGATTTTCACAGCGGCATAAACACCCCAGAGAAAGAATATTGATACAAAAGCCATCCATATGGAGAACTTCGGTAGTCCACAGCGAGTTACGCCTTCGGGGAAGAGATTGCTATCCATAATTGCCTCCCTCCTAGTGCTTGTCTTTAGGCAAGTGGTTATCACTCTGCTCACGGACCCAATCATGACGGCTTATGTAATAGACCTGAGGGTCCATGCCGAGACTTTCAAGAAGACGGAAAGCGTTCTTATCCTTAATAAGATCGTGGACCTTATGTTCAGGATTCTTTGAGTCTCCGAAAGAGATTGCACCAGTGGGGCAGGCTTCAAGACAAGCAGGTTTATACCAACCGTCAGGAAGTTTATTAGGATCCATATCTTCAGCACGGGCGCGAGCACGAGCATCAAGCAGTCTGGAATGACAGAAGTTACATTTCTCAACAACACCGCGAGGACGCGTGGAAGTTGAAGGTGAAAGTGCTTTTTCCATTCCTTCAGGCCAAATTGGATCAAACCATCCAAAGTAACGAGCGTGGTAAGGACACGCAGCCATACAGTACCGACAACCGATACAACGAGGATAAATCTGACTGACGATTCCGCCTTCTTCGTCCTTAGTAGTAGCAACTACGGGACAAACGGGAACGCAAGCCGGCTTTCCGCACTGCATGCAAGGTCTTGGAAGGTATGCTGATTCCCGTTCAGGGAAATCCTTTCCATTATTCAATTCATAAACAAGCAACCAAGTAAGGGTTTTCAGTTTGTTAGAACCGTCTTCCATTGGTGCTATATTATTTTCTGCCTGGCAAGATACCATACAAGCACCGCAACCGGTACACTTGTCGACATCAATTACCATGGTCCATTTAGTATCAAATTCAATATGTTGCATAACGTGAATCCCCTGACTTTAATTTAGGCGATGCTCACGAAAGAACTGGTCCAGACGGACATGCCGGTTCCGGGCTCAGTGCCAACAGTGAGAATTTTGGAGATGTTGTCGCCTTTTCCGCGGGAGAACACGTCCCAAGCGGTATGACCGAATCCAAGAGGTGCGGCAATCACATCATTCATTACGCCTTCGTTGATGTGGACTCTGGCAACACACTCTCCGCCTGTTCCAGTAAGTTTAACTTTAGAACCTTCGGAAACGTTAAGTTTCTTAGCGGTCACTCCGTTAATCTGAACGAAGAGGTCTTTGCCTTGCAGCTCGAACTTGCTGATTGTCACACAGTTCAATGGCGGAATCGCCACTGTAGAGGATCCGACGTTGAGCTTAGCATAAGGAGCCAATGCAATTTCGCCACCCTTAGGCATAGCAACTGCCTTAGAGAGAACGGATGCTGCAAACTTAAGCGAACCTGATTCTGTAGAATCAGAAACAAAAGCTGCTCCTCCAACAAGTGAATCCCAATCTGCGCCAGCTTTTTCGGCCTTAGCCTGCAAAACTGCCTCTGCAGATTCATATCCGAGATCAATACCAAGTCCGCTTGCAACGCCGAGAACGACGTCTATTGTGGACTTACCGTTATAGATAGGCTCAGTAACGGGAGCACATGCGCTGAGCATTGCAACACCAACTCCGTAAGGAGTCTGTGCATCATCAAAACGCTCAAAACTGTGCGGATTAGGCATAATCAAGTCAGCTTTAGAAGCTGTTTCATCCATCCATGTGCTAAAACTTACAAGGAACGGCACTTTAGCAATTGCTGCAGCCATGGTGTCGGCCTGAGGCATTGCATATACCGGATTCGCTTCGTAAGCCAAGAGCACTTCAGGAGCTTTAACTTTATCTGAAGCAACTGCTGCAAGATAACCAGCAAAATCTCTGCTGGAAAGTTCTGTACGGCTGACAGCTGAATCAACAGCTAATGGAAGATCAGCGAGGAGCTTCATTCCGCCCTTCTCACCAACTCTGCCGAGGAGCATATTGAGTGCGGTAGCTGCGATGATATCAACAGCACCTGCGCCCTGTCCGAATTCAGAACCGGAAATAACAAGCGGTGCTGAAGCAGACATAAGCTGCTTAGCAAGCCCGGCCATTACGCCTGGAGCTACACCGATTGCTTTTTCAACCTTATCAGGAGTGAATCTGGACATAACCAGAGTCTTGAAGTCAGCAAAATCAGAGGCAGAAGCGGAAGATCCGGAATTAAGCATGTGATATGCAAGACCGAGGCTGAATATAGCGCCTGTTCCAGGTGCTACAGGAATCCACTTATCGCTTGAAGAAGCTGTGCTGTTCAAGAAAGGTCCGGCATAGACATAAACGCTTTTTAAGTCTTCGCCGGTAGGACGCATTTCGGAATATACACGCTGATTTCTTACAACAGAACCCCAAGAGTTCATTGCATCTGCTCCGATGAACAGAACAAAATCAGAATTGTCCAGATCGTAACCGATCTGTCCGCTGCCACCCATATTATCCAAAGCAACTGCTGCGGCCTGCTCATCACCGGGCATCAGGTAGCAATCACTGCTTCCCATACCTGCGGCAAAAGCAGATAAAACTTCGCTAGAAGTTCCGGTAGCGTCGCCACTTACGATGGCGAGTTTTCCGGCCTGCCCTTTAACGGCAGAAAGTTTCTCTGAAAGCATTTTCTCAGCTTCTTCCCAGGAGATAGACTCATACTTACCGTCTGCGACCTTTTTCATAGGTCCATTCACACGGGAAGGACTGTAAAGAAGCTGTGCACCGCCTGCGCTTATTGCGTCGACGCCGCCTTTGCTCATTTCATTTTCGACATTTCCCTTTACAACGTAAGGGCTGCCCCCGACGGATTTAACCGTCAAAGAACAAGGGGAAGGGCCGAATTTGGACAAAGTAGCCTGCTCAGTGATCTGTCCGGACTTAAGCCTTGGAATCCAAGGCCAGTTCTGAGACCAAATAGCGGCATCATCCAAAGATTTCCAAATAACAGGTGTGAAGAGTGAACCTACAACACCACCTGTAACCAATTGAATAAAAGTTCTGCGATCAATACCCATTGCAGTCCCTCACTTACTTATGGCAGACGTAACATGCGTTGCTGGTACCAACTTCCGCATGACAGCGTTCACACTGCCACATCTTCATGGTCTGCTTGCTGTAACCGCTTATCCTGTTTTCGTAATACGTCGGCAGGGTGTCGCTATTGCCAACATCGGGATGGCAATCAGTACACTCGAAGCCTTTGTGCGCCATGTGCGAAAAGTATACGTTATCAGGCTGATACTGATAAACCAGCCATGGAACCTCGACGTCCTTCGCAAGGTACTCATTCACGTAAGTTTCTTCGGCTTTTGATTCACCGAGAAGATCTTCGTGACATTCAGCACACTTCTCATTCGAAGGAAGCCCCGCAAAGGAACCATCTTCCATAAACGTGTGACACGACTCACAGTCCATTCCCTCACCGTCAACGTGGACCTTGTGACTGAAATCAATAGGCTGAGTTTTCTGGCTATAAATAACCTGCGGAAAAACCCACCAACCGATGACCAGGCTCGCAAGGACACCGATGAAGAAAGGGAGAACGCCTCCACACTGCTTCGATGCTCTTTTCTCCTCCATAACCTCGCCCCACTACTCCTTAAGTTTTGTGAAACATAAACAACCAATTAACGCCATATCTTCTAAAATAGAGAATCTTTCTATGTCAAGAGAATATGAAACTTTTCACAAAGTTCTCTGGCACAGAAAAAACCCCTATCCACAACACAGGAATACGGTGGACAATTAATGCCCTTATGATAAAATTTCAGCTAAAATTTAAATGGTGATTCAAACTGAGCTAGTGATGGAAGTTTATTATCTTTCTCAGAAAGAACCGGATTTTCAGCTTTCCACTCAATCGCCAGATCAGAATCATTCCAGCGGATACCTGCCTCGCTCTCAGGAGCGTAACCGGCATCAACTTTATACATAAACTCATTCTCTTCAGTTAATGTTTCATAACCATGAGCGAAGCCTTTAGGAATAAACAGTCTGCGAAAATTTTCAGCCGAAAGTTCAATCTTGAATGACTTCAAATAAGTTGGAGAACCTTTCCGCAAATCCACAACTACATCGCTGACAGCCCCTCTTGTAACCCATACAAGTTTGGCCTGTGCGTGTGGCGGCAGTTGCAAATGCAGCCCCCGTAACACTCCGATACCACTGGAATACGCATGATTATCCTGAACAAAATCTACTGGCAGCCCGTTTTTCGCAAAAAAAGGTCTGTTAAAACTTTCCAGAAAGAATCCCCGCTCATCCCGAAAAACCTTCGGTTCAAGGATAATAAGCCCGGGAAATTCCGTCTCAATCAAATTCATGCACTCCTCCAAATAGAAAACATCTATAAATAATATGTTCCCCAAAATTAAATGAGAATTAACCGAGTTAGCCGAATGACACAACCTCATTTTTAACTTGATTGGAATATTTTTTATTCTTTCTTACTTAATTCACCTTATTCACATTTCCGGCGCGGTCTGATATCCGTATCTGATAATTTACAGGTTAAAGCTGTACGGATACTTTTACCGTCAGTCTGCGAACCAACCTTAAACATCGGAATAGCAATGAATACAGCAGGATTAGCTCTAAATTCGCTAGATATTATTCTTATAGTTATTGCCGCAGGATTAGTTTTCAGAGGACTTCTTCGTGGTATCGTAAGGGAAGCAATTTCTGTGTTTTCGCTTATTTTAGGATTTTATCTGGCTGCAAGATATCATCAGGAACTAATGCCTTATTTCGGAAATTTTTTCGATGGACCGGGAACAGTCAAAGCTTTCAGTTACCTTTCAATAATTGCTGTCACCATTTTGGTCTCAGTACTGCTCGGCATAGTTATTAAAAAGATTCTCACAATAACAATGCTGGGCTGGGCAGATCAGGCTCTAGGCGGACTTTTAGGATTAGTTGAAGCTGTGTTAGTCGGCGGAATACTTATTATTATTCTTAATAGTTTTACCCCTAATTCTGATTTTCTCACCAAATCAAAACTAGCTCCTAAAGTTATATCCGCCGCAAGCCTTTTAATAGGTTTTGCTCCAGATAATATTTTGGAATCATTGGATATTAAATCTATGATCCCTGAACAATCCCAACTAACTAATCAAATCAAAGAAATTATATAAAATGAGTAATTCAAAATCTCTCGAAAAGTTACAGGGAGTTATCTCCGCCCTGCTCGGTCCTGACGGTTGTCCTTGGGACAAAGATCAAACTCCACGTTCACTTTGTGACTATGTTATTGAGGAAGCGTTTGAACTAGTAGAAGCTATAAGAGCAGACGATTCAAAAGAAGCGATGGAAGAACTGGGAGATGTGATGTTTCTTCTTCTGTTCATAGCTGAATTATATGAGAAAAAAGGATCTTTCTCTCTTGCCGATTCACTTGATTCCAGCTCAGCCAAGATGATCAGAAGACACCCACATGTTTTTGCTGAAACAAAAATTGATAATCAGGATGAATTGCTCCGTAACTGGGAAAAGATCAAACGTAGCGAAAAAGACGATTCAAATAAACTTTTTGACTCACTGCCCAAAGGGCTGCCACCGCTTCTTAAATCTTACCGCATCAACTCCAAGGCCGCGCACACAGGCTTTACATTTGAATCCGACGAGCAATGTACACAACAGCTTGAAAGCGAATGGAAAGAATGGAATGAGGCCCTTGAATCGGGTGATAGCGCAAAGTCTGAAGAAGAATTCGGGGACTACCTGTTCGCGCTGGTAGAACTTGGACGTAGAAAAGGCATTAAAGCCAACAGCGCTCTGGATGTAACGAATAATAAATTCTTAGGAAGATTTTCTAAAATGGAAGATCTGGCAAAAGAACAGAATAAAGATGTTTCCGAGATGGAACTTTCTGAACTAAACGAACTTTGGAATCAGGTTAAGTAACGAAAGAACTTCTTTTTTTGACAGAAATCACATTAAATCCTCAGCTCAATTCTTTTGAGTTGAGGATTTTTATATTTCTACCCTAAAGTTATTTACGCTTTTACCGATAAAACAGATAGGCGCAATTAGTACCCTTAATCTTCAGGGGGTGTTTATGGACATATCAGCAATCAATTCAGGACAATTTACTATCTCGGCAGCAACTGAGAAACAAATGTTCGGAGCACAAGTAGTCACTAAGACACTTGATTACATGAACTCCAGTCAATCATCTTCATCAACTAACAGCGATTATGATTTCCAGAAAAGTGTTCTCGGCGCACATTTCGCCGGTAAGGGAGCAATTGCCAACATCAAAGCATAAAAGGGAACTTAATAGCGCCTATTCAGGTTAGAACCCGGAGTTGAAGCCGCGGTTCTAACCTGTATAAAAATTAACCACCTCAAGCTACGCAGTTGAAACTTCTTTCTTCATAGCCTCAAGATAACTCTTTCCATGGTCGAGATAAAACGCCAACGGCCTGCCGAAATTCTTTCCTATCAGCCCGTCAACAAGCAATCGGCTTATCTCTTTATCTGCAAGCAGGACATTTTGCGATGCAAGAAAAATTGACTTTTCCTCGTTAGTCATCTTCTTCAAACGGACTCTAAGAGCTGTCCGTGCGCGAGGTTGAAACATCCAGAATCTCATCAAATCCAGCGCATTGATTATAAAGATTTTTTCAAGATCACTACCTGTGCTTTTCATTTCCGAAATAAATTCTACAGGTTCATACAACATGTCCCTTCCATTACGTTCAGGAAACATCATTTCAAGCTGAGTATAGCAGTCAAAAACACTTTTGATCGTTCTTTGGTAGTCCCATAGCCTCATGCGGATATTATCATGGCGATCAGCCATACCTTCAATAATTCCGGCAACCATATCTGATGCCAGCTTAGATATAACCGCAGCCCATGTCTGAAGCACCATATCTACCGCCACAACACCCGCTATTCCCATTACAAGGCCGATTCCGTCACTAAGAACGACGGCAAGCGGCACAGAGATTATGGACCTCAACAAATTCCAGAATGCAGCACTGCGCGGAAGCCCTCTGAACATGTTATGGCTGAAAATATACAACCCGTTTGCCAATCCCATGACAGCATAAAGCAATACCGGATTGGTATGTGTGTTGACTCCGAATCCTTGATCGAGAAGCAGGCTTTTAACAAAGTAATCAAGCAACGGCACCGAGAATCCGGTAAACAAAAGAGAATCGGATATCCTGCTCCAGCTCACATGATCATTCCAGCGCGAAAGTGGAGACCGTATAAATCCGCCTCCACCAAGCACTGCCTGAGTAATATTACGCCAGCCGGTAATCCCGAACCAGATAAATGCGCCGAAGTAGCGCAGGAGCCACCACTCCTTTGTCAAAGCAAAGGTCAAAAAGGCGGGTATAAAACCGCACAAAATCTTGAGTCCGTTTTTCAGAGAAGAATTCATATACCTGAAAGATCTGGACTTTTTACTTCCGGACTCACTGTCCAATGTAAACTTATGTCCAACATCACTGAGTCCGCCGAGCATTGCTATATTTGTTTTATTTCTTGAACATGCAGTAAAGCGGGTAAGACGCCAGTCCTCTGATTTTTCATATCCAAACCTGTTTATCAGCGGAAGTGTCCGTAAAAACCGCATAGACCTGTTATACAACCTGCTGTCTGAAGATTTCGGAGTCAAAACAACATCAAGACAGACTTCAGCCTTAGCAGGAATCGGACATTCACCTTTCTCAAGACTGGTAAAAACTTTTTTCGCAGCATTATCCGGTAATGTATCGGCAACAACCAACCCCATACCGCGTGCACTGGCAATAATACCGGACGAACCGCTTCCTATACGTGCCTGCAATCTTGTTCCGCCATACATGGCACTGAAAGTTCCCATATGTGAAAGCACATTATGCAGACATTCAAGAACTTCCTGATCGGCTACGGCCCCCATATTTTCAAGTCCGCGAATTGCCCGGGAAATTATATTTTTAAGCTCAAGCAGATTGCGATCATTAAGAGCTTGACGCAACGCATGAACGTCTTCCGCAATTTTAGCTGTGCCTAGTGAAAAACGTTTAAGATTCAGCTCTTCAATATAGCGGACCATGCCGCCGCACTTATATAAAATACATATAATATCTGCGATAGTAAGACCGTCAGGAACTAGAGTTATCCTTTTCTGCGAGGCTATAGTGCGAATTCTTGCTACAAACTGCTCCGGTGAAAGATTCATAAGTTCAGGCGGGTCAGAAGTTTCACATCCAATGAAACGTCCATCAATTGAGCACGCAACATCTGAACAGATGAACCGCCCAATGACAGTCTCGATATCAAATTTATTTATGGATTCAACAAGTGCTTTTATGTCTGTCCGTCCACCCTCGTCCGCAAGTTCATACCGAGCTTTCAGTCCACTTACCCGCTCTTTAAACACAGGCATGAGCATTTCAAGAATATAGCGGCCCAGATGTAAAAACGAAGGCTGCCCGGTTCCGACAAATGCCAGAAACTCAGCTTCACATATTTCAGGACAGGTAACCCCGAAATCTTCTTCAATAACTACACGCTGCTGCTTATTAAAATTATTAACACACCTGACCACCTGCTTCTGCAACCAGCGCGAAACTTCAAGCCCCTCTGACAAAAATTTAACAACTACTTTTGATTGAATAAAACGCTCAAAATCACGCCCGTTATCAAAACCGTCCAATGTCCAGATAAGCGCTGCTGTGCGATTCTGCCAGCGTATTTGATACTCAATACCGACTTTAACTTCGATATCCATAATTCGCGCCGCTTCGTAAAGCTCACGCGATTCAACCACTCCGACATGATTATAATAAACAACCGTCAGGCTTCTGATACCCTTGATCCAAGCATCCATTATTAAATGAGTCGGAGATTTACGCCCTTTGCTGTTTGCATCATGAACGCGATGATCAAAGGCTATATGGTTCCATTCTTCGGGCATTTCCAGCAGATAGTAACTGTCAAGAAATTCGCGGACAATCCGAGGCTTCCCAGTTGCCGCTTCATGAAAATTGTGAGCCAGTTCAAGACATAAATCTTCATCGTCAACAGAGCGAACCAACTTCTTCATTATCTGAATAAGCACGCGCGCAGTATTCATGCGAAGCGCCCCTTTAGGCATTGCCAAAACTTCGTCACGCAAGGAACGCAAAGCGGACAAACGCCTGGAAACTCCCTCAGTTTCGAGCGAACTGAGCAGATGCGCGACCGAATAAGCAATCCTGAGACCACGAGATCCGACAAGTTCCCTGATACCGTGAGGACTTAAATGAGGAGCAAGAAGATAACGGTCTTCGCCGACCGCAACATCACGATTAAGAATATCGCGTACTATCCCGAGGAGCTTATAATCTTGATTATCAAAAAACATTTTCATGATTCACCCTAAGCACATTGAATTTTAACTTAAAATATACCTTTTTGTGACACTACCTAGGGTTTTCACAAGACTCAAGACAATTAAGTTCTTTTTTTCACATAAAAGAAAAACCTTTCACTGAATCGGTGCCGTCAGTTGCGCGACTCTAACAAACAGGTGGAACAGAAAACTTTTTTTTATTATATCTTCATCGGTCACCTGCACACTGTTGCTGAAATCATTTTCAAGCATACTGGCCACTTCACTATTAAAATCTTCATTGGCAATGACCATAGTAATCTCAAAATTGAGCCGGAATGAGCGGTTATCAAAATTAGCCGTACCCACTGTTGCGTACCCTTCATCAACAAGTACAACCTTCTGATGCAGAAACCCTTTGTCATACCAATAAACCTTCGCCCCGATCTGCAACAACTGATCGACATAAGCCCAATGAGTATATGTCACCAAAAAATTATCAGTCTTTCGCGGTATCATTATCCGCACATCCACACCGCGTAAAACAGCCAGATGTAATGCTGTAATAAACTGTTCATCAGGAACAAAATAAGGACTTACTATCCACAGCCGCTCTCTGGCGCTCTGAATACATTCCATAAAAAACAACGTGCACGCCTCGAAAGTATCCTCAGGCCCTGAGGGCAGCGCCAGCGCGCCCACATTTCGTCCACCTTCAGCAGCTACGGGATTCCACTCCAGTTCAAGCAATTCATTGCTTGCCCAATACCAATCTTCGTAAAATGAAACCTGAATAGACTGAGCCGCAGGCCCGGCAATTCGAATATGTGTATCGCGCCAATGTCGCAGCCCTGCACTTTGGCCAAGATACTCATCGCCGACATTGTGCCCGCCGACCCACGCTTCAACACCGTCTACAACGACAATTTTCCGGTGATTTCTAAAATTCAATTGAAATCGATTGGCCCGCCCTTTGGTTGTATTGAATGCATAAACCTTAACACCCGCAGCACTAAGCCCCGACAAATATTCATCCGCAAGCCCGAGGCTGCCTATTTCATCATAAAGAAAACAAACCTCCACACCTTCGCGAGCTTTGCTGATTAATCTGTCCTTAAGTTCATTGCCCAAGCCGTCAGCCTTAACTATGTAAAATTGCACGAGTATATATTTCTCAGCACGCGCAATTCCGGCAAAAATTGAATCAAAAGTTTGCCTGCCGTCTATCAGAAGGTCGACATTATTGCCGGACGTAAATGGGAGTTTTGCAATCTTCTCAATTGGCAATGCGATCCTTTGATCCGGAAACATTAACAAATTCCGCTCCCTGAGCACCTGAGTATATTCTTGGACAGCATCACTGCTGCGCGCATGATTGGCCCGCAGCAATTTAACAAACCCGTGAAATTTATTCCGCCCGAATATCCAGTAAGCAGGCAAAGCCAGATAAGGAATCGCGACAAGTCCAAGCGCCCATGCAACAGAACCCTGCGGAGTACGGGATTCCATAATCGCTTTTATTGCGCTGAAAAAACCTAAAAAATGGAAAAATAATGCTATAAACGCTAATAATTCCAAAGTCATCGTTAAGTCCTTCAGGTGAAAGATTCTATTAAGCACGAAACTTCTATTAATTACGTTTTATGTACCTCATAACACGCATATTATCTAGAATAATAAGGTTAAAACAGGTCTCGACTAGATCCGTAAAAAGACCAAATTGCTTCATAAACCTATTCATTGCCAAACTGTTAAAACGAAAATTTATATCTTTATAAAATTTTGAAAAAACATTGACAAAATGCCCCTCAACTTAGTTATAGTTCAAATAACCAAGCCTCATAAATTTCAAGAACACCCGCCAAAAGGAGTAACATGCTTAAAAATAACAAAGTATCTTGCTTAACCACAATCTTTACATTTCTACTTATTATAACCTCGACTTCATACGCCCTTGCAGGCGGAGTTCAAAACAGTCCTGAAAAGTATACTGATGTTTTTGATCTTCTGATTAATATATTTATCTTAGCGACCGTAATTGAAGTTGCATTTTCCATAGTTTTCAATTGGAAAATATTTTTACTCCACATGCATGACAAGGGCTGGAAAGTTCCGATCATTGTTGTAACGACGTTTTTATTCTGTAAAACTGCGAACCTTCACCTCGTTGGTGATCTCGTTAATTTACTCTTTACTAAAGCACACACCTTAAATGCTAATCTAGATTATTTTTTATCAGCCCTCCTGTTAGCCGGAGGTAGCGGCAGTGTTAATACCATATTTGAAATTATAAAACTAAGAGATCCTAAAATGATCCAAGCAAGATATGAAAGAGTCGTTGCAGAACAAAAGGCTACGCTTGAAAAAAAACTAGAGGAAGAAAAACTAGCCAAGAAGAAAACACTTAGTTCTTAAAAAGTTCTAAAATACGGAGGCAAGAATCATGATCACTGACACTGCAACCATAATTCTATTTGCAATACAGGCAACCGTAAAAATAGGTGAAGCCGGCTACAAAAACTACATAGATGCCACACGAAATAGAGATCTTATTCTTCCTCTTCCAGAACATTACAATAAAATACTACCGACACAGGCTTGGAACTTCTTTTTTGGATCAGACGCAGAAGGAAAAAGATTTGCCTCCGGCGACAGTGTCTGGCCAGAATTAATTATTTTCGAAAACAGACTCTTTGACACCTATACTGACGAAGACAAAGAATTGTTGTGCAAACTTGCGGAGCAAGCTTATAATATACTTGAACTTGAACGCTTCCCCGATGCCAAACCTAATTCCACGATAAACCTGATTAATTTCCACGTCATTTCTGCTTGGGAAGAAGGATATTCAACAACAACAGCTGTTCAACGGGTTGCCGGAGCAATCATAGAAATTGGAATTGACTATGCCAAACTGAATCCTGGATTATTCGACACCAAAACATCAAACGGCAAACTACTCTATTCTTTAATAAACGAACTGGACAAAATAAAATTTTCAGACAGCCCCATTGATGAATTGCCTGCCCTACTATTTGTAGCAACTCTTGAAACTCTTACTACAAATACAAAAGCTATTAGCAGTGATCCAAATATCAGAGTATTAATTAGTAACTCCGCTAAGAAAGTTGCCTCACTCGTTGGCACGAGGAATACTGCGATCAATGCTCTGGATATTAAAGAGTCAGAAAAACGCGATAAACGTAAAAATATGGAAGACTGGGGTGAACTTATCTTCCGTGGCGTTCTCGACTCTGTCGGCCATACAATGCTGGCTTCTCCAGGGCAGTTTTTAGGAGTGCAAGGTGAGGCAAGTCAGACATTAGTGACACAAGTTGGAAACGATGTTCTTGACTTGATGATTGGAGATGATTCTATCAATCTTGATCCAATATTTTGTAAATCTGGCGCGGAAAGGCTCATGCGTACAGCTCTGGATGTCGTCAGTAAACACCCGAAACTCATTACTAACTCCGACAATTCTGGGATTAACGCGATATTATCAGCTGTCACGAAAGAATTAAGAAACCCCGACCAGCCATTGCTTGAAGATTATATGATACCTGAAATCGGCAGGATCATCCTCGAAAAAACAGGTGAAAACCTAACGCTACTCTGGCCTTCGGCCCCCAACACTCCAGAATCAAATCTTCTTCTCATTGCAAGCAAAGCAACACTTAAAGCGCTCTCCGCTTCCACAACTGGGGAATATTGGACTCCAGATTTCACACATAAAAACATGCTGTTTGTCGTCGAAACAGTCTGTAATGAAATCAAATGCAACCCGGGCTGGATAACAGGAGATGATAAGTATTTAAACAACGCTCTAATTTTAGTTTTGGAAAACACTGTCCTCTGTCTGGAAAAAAAAGAAATTACTATTTCCGGAGATACTGCAGCATCAATACTTACTGAGGTTGTTAAAAGTATCTCTTTGCGGAAAGAATTATTTGATCAGATCACGTATAAAACTGAAACACTAACAGTTGCTGCGGCTGCGATAGATGCAATTGTATACACAATATTTTCTAGCCAGGAAGCAAGTGTAAAATGGATACTCTGCCGTGATGAAACTCTAACGACTATAGTAAATGTCCTCATGACAGAACTAGCAAAGTCCAGTGCGGACGTAGCAGCAGTCACCCAAATACAACAAATTGTTGATGGGCTAATTAATGATCTGAAAAATGGTAAAAAATTTGACTTAGAAAAATTTGCAGAACACGCCGCCTTACAATTATAAAAAACAGTCAGGGAGAAAATCATGAATCATAAAATTAAGTTCTCACCGATTAAGACTGCATTTTTAATCATAATACTAGTTCTAGTATGCGGATGTCAGTCAACAAATAAACTGCGTAATGCACAAGATGCTTTCAACCACGCAGCACAAACTGATATTTCAATATCATACGGGAACAATTTTTCAGAAGAAGACAGATCTCAATTTTTAGAAAAATGGTTAGTCGGCAAAAAGGATAGTCAGGGTCAATACACTGCGGCCCTTAATTCCTTAAACAGTATAACTGAAGATGAGCTCCGTACCATAAAAAAAAACAACCTTTACGGATCAGTAGTCACATTAAAAGCACTGACCTATTGGAAGCTTGAAGACTATAAAAACGCCTACGCTACAATAGATACCGCCAACAGAAGTAAAGAAAAAATCATACAACGAGATAAACATATTTTAAAGATTCTTCCCGCGCTTATAGCTCTCGATGAATCCAAAGAAGACTATCTGAAAATTACAAATCGTGAAGGTAATACGGAAGAGATCGACTCACTATATAAAAAAATATCAAACGTACTAAAGAAAGACCGCCTCGATGAAATTAACAGCGTAATCAACAGTGAGAATATCTCCCTAGAATTAAAGCTGTACGCTTTGGAGGTTAAGCTTCTTTTTCTATGTCGAAAAATTTCAGTCTACAAAGCATATAACTTAGGAGCGTCCGCACAATCTGAAAAAACAGAAGCTGAGAACACTTTAAAAGAATTAAGTAAAACTGCAAAAAAAGTAGACAAAGATAATGCGGATACAATAATCCGTAAATGGACAAAAAAAGTTAGCACAGCCTAATTTTTAAGGAGATAAAACGCTATGACTCCAACAACGGATATAAACCGATCACTTTTTGAACGTGCACATGGCGGACTCAGATTAGTTAGAGGTGAGCTGATCAGACTATTTCAAACAGGACTTATAAACCATGACTCCATGAACGGTCCTGCAGATGGAATATTCGGACCAGGTACCCAAAAAGCAATAAATTCATTCCAACAAGCTGCAAACATGCCCATTACCGGGGTAATTAATGGCGCAACATGGACAGCGGTAACAGGAACGGATTCTCCCTCACTTAAAGACCGATCACTTCAACTGACAGCGGATTTTGAAGGACACGGTTACGGTAAAGCAGAAGGAGACTTTGATGGATGCGGACTAACGTGGGGTATTATCGGATTCACCTTAAAACATGGAGAAGTTCAGAAAATACTAAGTAAAATTAGCACTGATCACCCCGCCATACTCAGCGCATGTTTTGGACAACACACTGAGTCGGTAACCCAAATGCTGACCCAAAGCTTAAAAAATCAAATGAAATGGGCTCGTTCAATATCCGTGGGACGTAATAAAGCCAAAATCCACCCTGAATGGGCTGTTGCATTTAAAAAATTAGGTGAAACTTTAGAATGCCAAGCTATCCAACTTAAACAGGTGGATAAATATTGGAACATTGCGCAAAAGGATTATGCCAAATTTAACCTGCAAACTGAGCAGGGAATGGCTCTGTGTTTCGATATTGCAGTCCAAAATGGAGGAATTGACCATGAGGAAGAAAGCACAATCAAACAGAGCATAAACAATATGCCAGCTCCTTCTGATCTTGATATCAGACTGTGCATTGCAGATACGGTAGCTGAGAGCAGCCGTCCGCAGTATATAGAAGATGTTCGCAGACGAAAAAGGACAATTGCATCAGGTAGTGGAAGAGTGCACGGAGGACGATATGACACTGAACTCTGGGGAATATCTGACATAATTATTTCTTAATCACAATAAAAGTCCCCTGCCTGACACTAAACCAGACAGGGGACTTTTATTTTAAAAAGACTGAATTACTTGGAGTGACTGAACCCGCCGGCATCTTCCTCTGACAATGGCTCTGTCATCGGATTCTTTTTCAGGAAATCCAGACAGCGCTGCATGTCGGCTAACAACAACTCGCCGAGATCAAGGCTTACACCGTGACGCACTAACATGCGCATGATGACCAGATCCTCACGATGGGCAGGCATGGAATACGCCGGAACCTGCCAACCACGACTACGCAGACGATCGGACAAATCGTAAAGTGAAAAACCGTGATCCACTCCCGGCTTCAACGTCCAGCTGAGAGCCGGGATGCCGCCCTTGCCGTCATATATAATTTCAAATGGCCCCATCTCTCCGATTTTTGCGGCAATGGCTTGAGCCGTATCATAGCAAGCCTGATGAATCTTGCGGTACCCTTCTCTGCCAAGGCGCAGAAAATTGTAATATTGCGCTACAATCTGACCACCGGGGCGTGAAAAATTCAGAGCAAATGTCGGAATGTCGCCGCCCAGATAATTAACACGGAAAATCAGATCTTCGGGAAGATCTTCCTTGTCACGCCAGATAACCCAACCCACACCAAGTGGAGCCAGTCCGAACTTATGACCCGAAGCGTTTATAGATTTAACGCGCGGCAAACGGAAATCCCATTCCAATTCAGGCTCTACGAAAGGAGCCAGAAAGCCGCCGCTTGCGCCGTCAACATGAACAGGAATATCCAGTCCGGTTTCAGCTTGCAGTTTATCCAAGGCATCGCAGACCGCTTTGACAGGTTCATACTGGCAAGTGAACGTCACCCCGAGAGTTGGAACAACGCCGATAGTATTTTCATCACACCGCTTGATGACTTCTTCCGGAGTCATGATCAACCGATCTTTTTCCATGGGAATTTCACGTAATTCAACATCCCAATAGCGGGCAAACTTGTGCCAGCAAATCTGTACCGGACCACATATAAGATTGGGCCTGTCTGTCGGCTTGCCCTCTTTTTTCATTTTATCACGCCAGCGCCATTTCAAAGCCATAGCACCGAGCATGGCGGCTTCACTGGAACCGGTGGTCGAACAACCCAAGGTATTAACCGCATCCGGTGAATTCCAGAGATCGGCAAGCATATGCACACAGCGAGCTTCGAGTTCAGCCGTCTGTGGATATTCATCTTTGTCGATCATATTTTTATCCACACACTCATCCATGAGTTTGTGCATCTCAGGGTCCACCCATGTCTGGCAGAATGTAGCCATATTCTGACGGGAATTACCGTCCAGCATCAACTCATCATGAACAACCTGATATGCGTGACGGGGATCATGCTCTTCGGCTGGAAATTTATATTTGGGCATTCGAACCGACAAATCGGTGGAAGCGTAAACATCATCCAACAACTTTCCCCTGACTGAATTTTTATCATGTAGTGCCATACTATTATATCTCCTTTTTTAATGGTCTAATTATCAGAATCCTGCTTCCACTCTGGTTTTTTCAGTGCATGAATTATCATTGGCAACCCGATGAACACGATCATTCCGGCAGCAACCAAACAAACATAAAGAGTAGGATTACCAACCGGCAGGTTGGTGGGAGGGAAAAAGCCGACAAGCAGCGCAAAACTAACTCCGATCAAGCCCATTCCAGCCAACAAACACATGCCGAGTGTTCCACCGGGAACTTTGTAGGAACGCGGCAGGTCCGGACGGGTAATGCGTAACTTAATGGCTGCCGCATACATGAGAATGTACATGACTAAGTACAAGGTCACAGTGATAGCCGAAAGCACGAAAAATGCGACGCTTACATTGTCCATAATAAAATAAAGCGAAGCCAGTACACTGACAATCACCGCTTGAATCATGAGAATATTTACCTGAATGCCATTCTTGTTCACTTTAGCCATGAATGGCGGAATTTCACCTTGCCTAGCTGTATGCAAGAGTCCGCGACTTGGGCCGCCGAGCCATGACATAACGCCGCCGATAGCTCCGAAAGCCGCCAACAATCCTATTACCGGGGTGAGAAACCCGATATGAAAGGCATCAAGCAACTGTTTAAATGCCTGCATCAAACCAGCCGTAAGACTGATTTCAGACACAGGAATTACGGTTGCTACAGCCAGAGAACCCAAAATAAACAATCCAAAAATAATAGCTGCGGCCAGAAACATGCTTTCAGGAAATTGCTTGGCCGGATTTTCAAGATCAACAGCGTGAACAGCCTGCACTTCCACACCCGCAAAAAGCAGAACAATTCCCGCTAAAAAAGCCACACTTCCTAAACCGGTAATATGCGGAAAAAACCGGACATGCGGAGCTTGATCAGCCAATTTTTCTACTGCGATGGTTGCGGCGCTGGGTTCGAGAAACTGAATGGGATTGCCCTGCAAAACCCAAATCGCTCCCAATACTATTATAAATAATCCCGGAAGCAATGTTCCGAGTAAAACTCCGTATTTAGTAACAGAGCTTGCAACGTCTGCTCCGGCCATCGTTACGAATGTCGCCGCCCAATAACAGACGAGAATGACAATTCCGGTGTACACTCCGTTGTCAGCCAAAGCCGGGTCCATAAATAAATATGCCAGCGCACTGGCGGCAAAAGCAAGCACAGTAGGATACCAGACCACATTCTGAATCCATTGCAGCCAGATTGCCGTAAAGCCCCACCGGGAACCGAAAGCTTCCTTGATCCAAGTATACACACCGCCGCCCTTTTCGCTGAATGCGCCGCCAAGTTCGGCTGCAACCAGAGAGGCGGGAATCAAAAACATTATCGTGGCAAAAAGGATATAGAAAATCATTGAGAGCCCTTCTTTTGCCATCATAGGCAACCCTCGCAGACTTACTACTGCAGCCACTGTCATCATGCTTAACGTGAAGACGGTCATTTTTTTAGATTTCGCCATAAACAAAAGCTCCTGAATTTAATGAAATATACCAATCCACCTGCCCACTTCCTCATTTTAGACACTAAAGCATATTATATAAATCAGGTA
Organism: Maridesulfovibrio ferrireducens; assembly: GCF_900101105.1. Lineage (NCBI taxonomy): Bacteria > Pseudomonadati > Thermodesulfobacteriota > Desulfovibrionia > Desulfovibrionales > Desulfovibrionaceae > Maridesulfovibrio > Maridesulfovibrio ferrireducens. The sequence goes on along the minus strand of NZ_FNGA01000004.1, from coordinate 337,688 downwards.
CAGTCTTCGGACATGTTTTTAAGGAGAGAACTTAAATAACTAATCCATCTTTTCAATAAAAATATTCATCTTTTTACTTGCCAAACTTATCAGTAATAATTACTAAGAAGATCAAAACAACATGAAATAATGGAATTTCAAGTTATATTTAGTAAATAAACATAAAGGAGAAATACAATGACTAAGACTCTTAAAAATCTACAAGACGCATTTGCCGGAGAATCTCAGGCTAACCGTAAATATCTTGCTTTTGCTGAAAAAGCTGAATCTGAAGGCAAACCCGGTGTGGCTAAACTTTTCCGCGCAGCAGCTGCTGCCGAAACAATCCACGCTCATGCACATCTTCGTTTGATGAAAGGAATCGGAACCACCGAAGAAAACCTTAAAGGCGCCATCGAAGGCGAAACCTTTGAATTCGAGTCCATGTACCCACAGATGATTAAAGAAGCTGAAGCTGAAGGCGAAAAAGCTGTTCTTCGTTACTTCGGTTTCGCCAACGAAGCTGAAAAAGTACATGCCGAACTCTACACAGCTGCACTAGAAGCAGATGGAGACACTTTTGCAGATGCTGAATTCTACATCTGCTCAGTTTGTGGACACACTCAGGACGGAGAAGCTACAGATAAATGTCCAATCTGTGGTGCTGCAGCTAAAGCATACAAGAAAGTAAATTAATAACAGATCGATACAAATAATTAACCGCCCGTCAGGCTAACGCCGAATCGGGCGGTTTTTTTGGTAGTGATAAAAAAACGGCCCACCCAGTCAGGGAGTAGACCCGAACCAGATAAGCCATCTATATTAAACAACTAATCAAAAAAAACTATTCTTTAATTCTTCTCAACTCCACTTTCACGCGATTATGAGGATTCGGACAATCCCAAACCTGTACATCTGGATCTTCACCAAAAGGGAATGTGCCTCCGAGTTGCAATACCTGAACCCACCCCGAAATATTTTTGTAAAAAAGACCACAAAAATCACCGCATTTATGAGAGCTTAATTCAAACTCATCTCCGGGCTGCATTCCGATTGTACAACTACCCTTTGCCTCAATAACTTTTGCGACGACCTTGTTACCGATTGCTGGAAATTTAACTGACATTTTATTCTCCTTTTATATAACGTTTGCTACTGCTTCTGTTTATAAAGGAGTGAAAATAATATCTGTAGCGTAGGCTACATCTTCAAGAAAAAGACTTAATCAAAGTTATTTTTTTCCCGTTTTTTAATATTTTACCGCAATCAATAAGTGATTTCATGGCTTTTGTTATACTCACCCTGTGCGCTCCAACCAAAAAACCAAGCTCTTCATGAGTAAGTGAAAAATTTAGTTCAAATCCATCTGCGACCTTGGTGCCATGCTCTTTTGCAACAAGAGAAAGTACACTATGCAGACGACTTTCAAGACTATTTTCGGTCATGCTTTCAAGGCGGTCTGCCATTGAAACCATCTTAATGCCCATGGATTTAATAACACTCAAACCAATATCAGGATGTTTTAGTATAAGTTCATTGAAAGAATTTATATTGAAACCACATGTTACAGTCTCTTCCATGGCCCAAGCACTTAAAGGGTAATCCATTTCGCCAGAGAGAATATTTTCTCCCACAACGTCACCCGCTTTCCTGAAATCCAATGTAATTTCAGCCCCATCTTCCTGCACTTTGCTCAACCTGATTCTTCCAGCTTTTATAAGAAACATTTCATTCGCAGGACGTCCCTGCGCAAAAATAGAATTCCCTTTCGTAATTGTTTTCTTTAAACCGATTTTTTTAAGTTCTTCCAGTTGAGAATCATTAAATGTTTCAAAAAGCCACAAGTCTTTGAAACATTTATCAGTTGTTTGCGAAGACGTCTTTTTACAGTCATTGCAAATGCACTTCATAGAAATTTCCTTATTAGGAACCAATTAAAAATGAGCCGATCTATTTCTTTTTTTCGGTCTTTCCACACAATAAAAAGACTTCTAATTAATCTTATATACAATGTATACCTGCCACAAGCCCCCTAACCTAGACATTCTTTAGATAGAGTGTAATTTTAAGTTATCAAAAATTATCAACCTATTGAATCATTACGGAAGGGTCCGCATGTTCCGAAAAAAAGAATGGTCGTTTAAAGGCGAATCAGGAACCGAATATTACTTTGAAATTAAAATGAAAAGTTCAGCCCTGCCGACAGCCGGTGGAGTCTTTATACTGGCCTACACCCATCCGCGCGGACATCTGGCCGGTTTTGAAGTGCATCCCTTATACATCGGTCAAACGGATAACTTGAGCACAACCATTGATGCCCCGCCACAACTGAAATGTATCACTGACGAATGCTGGAACTGCACCTATATAATGATGACGGATGATGAGCAGACAAGAATCGACTGCGTGCAGGATTTGCTGAAAAACAATCAGACGCCTTGTTAAGTACTTATATTAAGGCCAATTGCCTTTTTACAAAACAGATCGTAAGTTAACTTAAGCAATTTTAGTTCATAAACCTGCCTAAAACGAATAGACTTAATAAAATATCTATAAAGTAAACCTCATGTTCAAATTAAATATCCGACAAAAAATAGTAATCGGCATCATCATATTCTCCATCTGTTTCGGATGTATCGGGATACTCTCGTATTCAAACACTATTCATCTGGAACGCGAAGTTTTACTGGTTGAACGTGTTGACGACCTCAGTAATCTGATCCTCGAAATCCGGCGGACGGAGAAGAACCTGTTTCTCTATCACGATCCGACTGTTTTTTCACAGGGAATCGAATACATAGAGCAAGCCGAAACTCTGTTGCAATCACTCATGGAGGAATTCACCCAGCCCGAGGTCAGGCAACACGGAGCTTCACTTAAGAATGATTTAAATCACTATCGTGAATTACTCGGGAAAATTGCTCCCGAAGTTAATTTCAGCAAAACCTACAAACTTGATAGCGACCCTAACCTTCTCCGTGAATCCGGTCAGGCTATTGTGGAACATTCCCGCGCTATAGCCCGCTTTGAACGTGAGAACATTCTGAATATTAACAGAAACTTACGCACCAATCTGGCAATTTCAATAGTGGCAATAGCAATCGTTGTTTCAATTCTGGTTATATTTGTTAACTCAAACATTCTCCGCCCGTTGAGGCTGGTACAGGAAGCAACCAAGCGCATATCTCTCGGTACTTTTGTAGAGCTCCCTATCAAAAACTCACACGATGAAATTCAACAAGTATTTGTTGCCTTGAATTCAATGGTTGAGCAATTAACGAAACGGCGATTACAGCTGGTGCAGGCTCAAAAACTTTCTTCCATAGGCACACTCGCTTCGGGCATAGCTCACCAGTTAAACAATCCGCTGAATAACATTTCGACCTCATGCCAGATTCTAATGGAAAACGAGCGTGGCAGCGATAAACTTGCTGACAAAATGATGCACAACATAGAGCAGGAGACTTTAAGAGCGCGGGACATTGTGAAAGGACTGCTTGAGTTCTCCCGTGAACGGGAATATTCACCGGCCCCGACTCTTCTTGATGCGATAGTTCATTCAGCCGTACGCCTTGTATCCAGTCAGGTTCCTTCCGATATTTCAATAAAAACAGATATCTCCGGCAAAATTTTACTACAAGCTGATCGGCAAAGATTGCAGGAGGCATTCATCAACCTTATTATCAATGCCGTTCAAGCCATCGAACCGGAAGCGGGATCTATCCTTATCAGCGCCACAATTCACAATGAAAATGCGTTGATCACTGTAAAAGACTCCGGAACAGGAATAGATACCGAAACACTTGAGCGTATTTTCGACCCATTTTTCTCAACCAAAGAAGTAGGACAGGGCACCGGCCTCGGGCTCTACATAGTATACGGTATTATTGAAAAACATCTGGGCCGCATCAGTGCTGAAAGCACACCTGGTAGAGGCACCAATTTCTTTATCAGCCTTCCTTTGGCTACGGATGGAATCATATGATCAGTCATGCAAATATTCTCATCATCGACGATGAACTTATAGCCCGGGAAAACCTTGTACTCGTTCTTTCGCAGGAAGGTTATAATGCGGTTGCAGTTGAAACAGGCATAGCCGCGCTGCAACAATTGGAAAAAAATGAATATGAACTGGTCCTGACTGACCTGATGATGCCGGGAATGAACGGCATTGAAATTCTTGAACACATCAAAGAAATGCAGCCTACCACTGAGGTAATCGTAATCACGGGACATGCCACCGTATCAACTGCGGTTGTCGCTATGCAGAAAGGTGCGCATTCATACATAGCCAAACCGTTCAATCTTGATGAACTCCGCATGCTGGTGCGCAAAGCCCTTGAACAGCGGGCCCTATCTGTAGAAGTCTTGCGCCTAAGACAGGTTATTGCTCAAGGTAAACAGGATTTTCCTCTGGTCGGGCAGAGCGAATCTATACTTCGACTGAAAAAGACTGTGCAGCAACTCGCCAACATGAACTGCAATGTTCTCATTCAAGGTGAAACAGGAACAGGTAAGGAGCTCATTGCGCGGGGCATCCATATGCTCAGTAACAGATCAAATGAGCGCTTTATGGCTATCAACTGCGGAACTTTCACTGCGGAACTGATGGATAAAGAATTGTTCGGACATGAACGGGAAGCCTTTACCGGAGCACAACGCGGACAAAAAGGAATCCTTGAAGTTGCTGACGGAGGAACTGTCTTTTTTGATGAAATGAGTGAACTGCCGCTGAATATGCAGGTAAAACTGCTGCGAGTTCTTCAGGAAAGAACTTTCCTGCGCGTGGGTGGAACACAGGAAATTCCTGTTAATATTCGGATTATCGCCGCAACAAACTGCGATCTCAAAGAAAATGTTGAAAAGGGAACCTTTCGTCAGGACTTATTCTACCGCTTGAATGTAGTCACTCTTTCCGCTCCACCTCTCAGAGAGCATAGAGAAGATATTCCAGTACTTGTAGGACATTTTCTGGAACAACATAGATCTCCGGAGCAGACAATTACTACGATTTCTCAGGAAACTCTGGATATTCTCATAAATCATTCTTTTCCGGGAAATGTGCGTGAGTTGGAAAATATTGCGCAACGGGCTCTGGCTTTAGCCAAAGGAACCGTTTTCACTCCCGACCTATTGCCTTATGACGTACGCAATACCCCGATTGAAAATCCGCTGCAAACTCTCGAAGAAATGGAACATCGCCACATTGAAAAAGTTATGCTGGCAACAGGCGGAAACAAAACTCAAGCCGCTAAAATTCTCGGTATCGACAGAGTTTCACTCTGGAGAAAAATAAAACGGTACAATCTAGATTAAGAAAAAGACTTAAAGAAGCGCCAAATCCACAACTTCTTCCAATCTGCTGACAAGCCGTACTTCTATATTTTCAAGAACTTCAGGCTCAATACTACGCACTGCATAATCACACTTTTCCGGCAGAACGACAGTCTTGATACCGGCACGGCCCGCAGCCATTATCTTTTCCCGTACCCCTCCGACAGGCAGAATTTCTCCAAGCAGGGAAATTTCTCCGCTGAAAGCAACATCCTGCCGGACAGCACGCCCCGTAAGCATCGACAGAATAGCAATAGTTATAGTTATTCCAGCTGACGGGCCTTCTTTGGTCACCGCTCCGGCCGGAATATGAACGTGAATATCTGAGGATTCGAAAAAGTCCGGTGCAAGACTGAACTTTTCAGCATTACTGCGAAGAAAGCTTAAAGCTGTTTGCGCAGATTCCCGCAAAACTTCGCCCAGCGATCCCGTAAGAATTAATTGTTTGTTTCCCTGCATTCTCGCAGCTTCAACAAATAAAATTTCTCCTCCGTTCTCTGTCCAGACCAGCCCGGTAGCCAGTCCGACCTTAGGTGAAGATTTTGCTGTAGTCGTAAAATGAGGTGGCGGCCCCATAATATCAGGGATATCCCCAGCTTCAACCGTGACTATATCTGAATTTTCTCCACCTGCCAGCGTCTTTCGTGCCAATTTGCGACAAAGCGAAGCTATCTGTTTTTCCAAACCTCGAAGGCCGGCCTCACGAGTATAATCAACAACTAAACTTCGCACAGCTTCGGGTAGCAAATTAAAATCTTTTGGGTTCAATCCATGTTGACTCAACTGTGAAGGGATCAGAAAACGAGTGGATATTTGTTGCTTTTCACTTAATGTATAGCTTGAAAATTCGATCTCTTCCATTCGATCACGAAGCGGTGCAGGAAGACGTTCGACGATATTTGCAGTGGCAATAAAAAGAACGCCTGAAAGATCAAAAGGAAGCCCCAGATAATTATCCACAAAAGAAGCATTCTGTTCAGGGTCGAGCATTTCCAGCAACACGGCCGTTGCATCACCTTGAAAATCCTGAATAACCTTATCCATTTCATCCAGCATAATAACGGGATTACGCACGCCGGACTTCTGAATTCCCTGCAAAATTCTTCCTGCCATTGCTCCAACGTAGGTGCGACGATGTCCCCTCAGTTCTGCTTCATCCCGCAGTCCAGCGAGTGACAGGCGAAAAAACTTGCGCCCCATCGCCTCTGCTATGGCCCTGCCGATAGAAGTTTTCCCTGTGCCGGGAGGGCCGGTGAAACAAAGAACAGGGCCGCGCAGACTCTGAATACGCTGATTTCTATTAAGCAGCTCCATCACATAATCGCGCAGTTTCGTCAGATTCACAGGTTTGCCGAGATACTGATCCGCCCCCTTCAACATAGCGGTAACAGCCGTCTTAACAGTGGCATATCCTGTAAGCATAATCACACCGGTGTCGGGCCAGCGGCGGCGAACCTCTTGAAGGAGCTGGAGACCGTCCATCCCTTCCATTTTCAAGTCAGTCACCAAAATATCAGCGGGATCATTTTCCATTGCAGTGATTGCTTCAAGTCCGTTTGCCACAGATCTTACTGCAAAGCCTTCCTGTTCAAAAATTATGGAAAGATTTTCACGGGCAATAACTTCATCATCAGCCAGTAGAATTTTAGCCTGCTGGCGACTGTGCAGACTCTTAACCGCCAAAAATTCCAAGATACGCTCTTTGACCGGGTTAAGCCCATAGTGACGCGCATCTAAAAGATCTTTTGCGCGTGTCAGGTCAAGATCATCTTTAGTAGTAACATTCCAAGGCAAGGACAGAATAAATTCAATATAATTGTGACCAAGAGCAAATTCTGGCGAAGATTTATCTGTCTTGATTAATCTTTCACACTCATCCCGGGCGACTTCCAGTATGTGGTTTGGCAGAGAAGCAGATTCAATACGCATGCGCAAATCGTCCGCAAAAGGATCTTTGAGAATATCATCCACTTTTTGTCCGCCGGAACCTTTAGATTCAGGCTGTGATCCTTCATCTCTTTTTTTACGAAACCACTTCATATTCTAACTTCTCCTACCTTAAAAAATACTGCTGCAAGATGCCCTTTGGCTGTCAAAATTATATAAAAATCCTAACTAACAGTCCACTTTTTATAAGTAACATTAATCACTTGTGTTGTTAACGTTGCATTGTGAAACAACTAGAACACGATCTGACAAATTATAATTTTGAAACAATATACAAAGTATAAGATCCTGATATTGTTATCAATTATCAATCTAAAAGTTCAATGATTCTTTTATAGTTACATTTGGTTCATGTTTTTATGTCCAAAAGGACTATCAGTTAGTTATTTTTTGTTTGTGAATAAAAGCACTAGTATTGCAAAAAGCAACACATGTAATTTCAAGAGAAAATACGCTCTATAAGGGATTATCCTATATAAACCCAAAACACCTATTGCAAATCGCAACACAAGTGGGTGGGCAATCAATGTTATTTAATTAAAAACTCCATCATTACAGGGTATTATACAGCAAGATTCATTTGGCATGACTTTTGATAGTTAAGCGATGTGAATCAATGAACGAACAATGGGGAGGCAACATGGCTACAGTACAGAATGTAAAGTGTTTCTTAGATAGACACTACAAAACAACGGTCAATAACCAATGCAACACCTGTAGTGTAGGAACATGGGCCATCAATCGTGAACAGTCATCAAGTGATAATAAAGAAAGGAGATTTTTCTTGAAAACATTTTTGAACCGTTTCCGCACCAAAGACCAGAACTCCACCGCCGCACAAGTTGAAAATGATCAAATCGTCAATACACTCTCTGAATCTACCCGCCCGGGATGCAAAATTCTTGTCGTAAGTAAAGGATCTGCATTCTCCGGAAATGTAGTGAGCTATGCTGTCGAGATGGCAGCGAAAACCAAAAGTAGTTTAGTTGCTCTTAATCTTGATGAGCACGGCTCAAACTTTAATAATTTCCGTTCAGAATCTGAAGACAACATTGCCAGCTTCTCCGCTAAAGCCACAGAAGCAGGCCTCCTCTTTGCACATATCGTCAAAAAGGGAGCTGAAGATTCAGTCGTCGCAGAACTGCATTGCGCAGACAATGAGTTCCGTTATGTCATGGAAGATGTAGTCACAACTAAATCCACAAAACAGGCTATTCCTGTATACACGCATGCAATGCTGCGAGTGAAATAAAGGTATATTTATGACTCCCGAGATTCTTTTAGTTATGGGCGTACTCGCTTTCGCCGTCCTGCTGTTCGTCTTTGAATGGGTCAGAGTCGATGTTGTAGGTATCATAATGATGGTAATACTACCGTTGCTTGGGCTTGTGACACCAAAACAGGCTATCAGCGGTTTAAGCAGTAACGCCGTTGTTTCTATAATTGCTGTAATTATAATCGGCGCCGGTTTGGATAAAACCGGCGTCATGAACACTATGGCGCGGCTCATATTGCGTTTTGCCGGAAAAAGCGAAATGCGGATTATGACAATGATATCCGGAACTGTTGCCATTATTTCAGGATTTATGCAGAACATCGGTGCTGCGGCGCTGTTTATGCCGGCTGCTAAGCGTATTGGGAATCAGACAGGCGTCCCAGTCGGGCGTTTGCTTATGCCCATGGGATTCTGCGCTATTATCGGTGGGTGTTTAACTCTTGTCGGTTCCAGTCCTCTGATTCTGCTCAATGACCTTATGGTCGTCGGCGGAAAGCACTATGAACCGTTCGGTTTATTCGGAGTTACTCCGATTGGCCTTCTGTTGATTGCCGCCGCTCTTGCTTATTTCATCCTTTTCGGACGTTTCATACTGCCAAATAAAAATGTCGACGAAATTTCAGGACCGATGTCCACCCTTCTCACCAACACTTACGGTGGGATCGGCTCATTATTTGAATTACATGTTCCTGAAACATGGACAAATGAAAATAACCTGATGGCTCTTGAACTGCGCCCGATTTACTTCTCAACAGTAGTCGCAATTGCCAGAAATAAAGGAACATCACATCTATTCGCTCCCGACGCTCTGGAAGGTATCAAGCCCGGTGACCATTTAGCCGTGGTTGGACCTCAGGAATTTGTTGAAAGTATGGCAGAAGATTTTGGGTGGGCTATGCAGTCGGAACTAGCATCCTTCGCAGAAGAACTCTCCCCCAACAATGCCGGAATTATGGAAGGGATTGTTACGCCGCGTTCTGAACTTGTCGGACAGACTTTGTCAGAATTGCGAATACGTGACCGCTTTAAAGTTTCTCCTTTAGCCATATTTCGCGGAGAAAAGTTATTTGTCAGTGGACTTACCAGCATAAAAATTGAATCAGGCGATGCCTTACTATTGCATGGTCGCTGGGAAATGTTCCATCTGCTGAAAGACAGACCGGACTTTGTCTTCACTGAAGAAGTAAAAGGCGAAGTACTCCGCACTGAAAAAGCTAAAATTGCTGTAATGTGGCTGTTAGTTGCTCTTACACTTGCTTTAGGTTTTCATGTTCAGCTTTCCATATCCCTGCTCGCAGGAGCACTTGGAATGGTTTTGACAAAAGTGCTCAGTATTGACGAAGCATATCAATCGGTCGACTGGATGACGGTCTTCCTGCTCGGTGGACTTATTCCTTTAGGAATGGCCTTTGAAAATACCGGAGCGGCAAAATACATTGCAGATGCCCTCATGGTGGCACTTGGACATCCAACTCCTTTGGTTCTGCTCACTGCGATAGGAATTCTGACTTCATTTTTCACTTTAGTGGCCTCCAATGTAGGTGCAACAGTCCTACTGGTTCCACTATCAATGAACATGGCCCTCAGCGCCGGAGTTGATCCGCGAATTGCCGCTTTAACAGTTGCTGTCGCTGCTTCAAATACTTTTATTCTACCGACTCATCAGGTTAACGCACTGATAATGCGCCCCGGTGGTTACAAGACAATTGATTATGTCCGCGCAGGAGCGGGAATGACCGTTGTTTATATGGTGGTGATGATCTCGGCTTTAATGCTTCTTTACTAAATTAACCGGATTAAACGCCAAGGAGAAAATTACTCCTTGGCGTTTTTGCGTGAAAAAATAAAGACGACACATAAAAAGGAGAATTTAATGCAGCCTTCAATTATGCAGGCATTTGGTAGCAACTTTCTTGGTGCTGCTCCCAAATGGTACAAGATAATTATTTTACTTTTTTTAGTTCTCAACCCGTGCCTTATGTTTACAGCAGGGCCTTTTATCGCCGGCTGGGCACTTATTGCAGAATTTATTTTCACACTGGCTATGGCACTGAAATGCTATCCTCTGCCTGCCGGTGGACTGCTCGCATTTGAAGCTGTCTTTTTGGGCATGACTTCAACCGAGACTATTTATCATGAAGCTCTCAAAAATTTTGAAGTAATACTGCTGCTGATTTTCATGGTCGCAGGAATTTATTTCATGAAGGACTTTCTACAGTTCACTTTCACTCGTATTCTTGTGAGAGTTCAGTCAAAAATCACTATATCCGTCCTGTTCTGTCTGGCTGGCGCAGTATTATCTGCCTTCCTTGATGCCCTTACAGTTACAGCCGTTATTATCGCGGTGGCTTATGGATTTTACAATATTTACCATAGATTTGCTTCAGGCAAGACACTGCATTGCGATCATGACCTCTGCTGTGACAAAGCCGCTGCTAAAAACCGTGAAGACTTGCAGGAATTCAGAGCATTCTTACGCAATCTGATGATGCATGGCGCGGTGGGTACAGCTCTCGGCGGGGTTTGCACACTTGTAGGGGAACCACAGAATCTACTCATCGGCGGCGAAATGGGCTGGCACTTTGTAGAATTTTTCCTCGAAATGATGCCTGTATCAATGCCTGTATTAGTAACGGGATTGCTGACTTGCGTCACAGTCGAATATTTTCATCTGTTCACATACGGTGCTAAATTACCGGGAAATATTCGTTCACATTTGCTTGAAACAGCAATTCAAATGGAAGAGAAACAAGGTACAAAAGGTAAGGTAAGATTAATTGTTCAAGCCATGGCAGGCATCTGGCTCGTCATTGCGCTGGCTCTGCATCTTGCCGCTGTCGGTATAGTAGGACTGTCAGTAATTATTTTGCTCACATCCATGAACGGCATCATTGAAGAACATCACTTAGGTAAAGCCTTTGAAGAAGCATTACCATTTACAGCTCTTCTCGTAGTATTCTTCTCCGTTGTCGCTGTAATTCACGACCAAGGCCTTTTCCACCCTATCATCAATTATGTCCTCAGCTTACACGGACAAAGTCAGCTTGTAGCATATTACATTGCCAACGGACTGCTTTCAGCTATTTCTGATAATGTCTTTGTTGCGACAGTATACATATCTGAAACAAAAATTCATTTCGTCAACCTGCTCGGAGCCATACCTAACATAGGAATGACCGGACAAGCTCTGATGGACAAACTTACCGATCCACACTTTGCGAGAGCTGACGTTGTTGCAAGCTTACCACAAGCTGCTGCAACTCAAGCACTCGATATAATGACCAACCTTGATAAACTGGCAGTAGCAATCAACACAGGAACCAATATCCCAAGTGTTGCTACTCCAAACGGTCAAGCAGCATTCCTATTCCTGCTGACCTCAGCCTTAGCACCGGTTATCCGCCTCTCATACGGCCGGATGGTGCTTCTGGCCTTACCGTACACCATTACCATGTCAATCATGGGCCTCGTAGCTGTTAACTACTTCTTGTAGTCATCAGCAATGCTGCTATTGAATCTGGCAGCATCCCCGTCCTCGTAGATGACTTCCAACTTCTACGGGGATGGGGTAAATATTATATGATCCACAAAAGACAACTACGCCATTTCTTCATAAATCTTTTGCCGAAGTCCAGCACTATACTCCAACACACCGACTTTGCCATCAATGAAGTCATAAAGCCGAGGCCTTTTGCCATCAGCAGGTCTTAAAATCCTACCGATAATTTGCACAAGCCTTCCCTTTGATTTAATAGGAGAGCAAAGAAAAAGAGTCGATAAACCAGAGCAATCAAAACCCTCACCTATCAAGGAAGCAGTGCTTGCCAGAACTTTGATCTTTCCTGCGTTGAGATCCTCAACAATTGTACAGCGTTCCTTTGTCGGAGTCTTTCCAGTCAATACGGCCACGTTTATACCCTGCTCCTCAAGAATACCAGCCAGAGCAAAAAGGTGCGCGGTCCTGTCTGCAACGAGCAGCAAAGTTCCATTATCCTGATCAACTTCTCCCTCCACAGACGTAGCTATAAGCTTATTGCGATCCCAGTCCTCGGCAAGGGCAGTCATCATAAGAGGATATTCGTTTGAAGGGTCCCCCGCAAAAGAAAAGGCTGTATTCACGGTAAAAATTTCCGGCTTGAGTATGGCCCCGGTATCCCGAAGCAAATCAGGGTTAACCCGGTGAACCACATTTCCAAGAGTCAAATTTATTATCCGGTCAAGCCCGTCATTTCGGTACGGCGTGGCGGAGAGTCCTGTTAAAAATTTCGCATCAAAGCTGGTGACTACTTCTTGAAAGGTGCTGGCCGGTGCCCGGTGGCACTCATCAACCACAATATGACCGAATGCCGGGATCAATTTATCCAGACGATTACGGGCAGTCTGAATAGTGGCCACGGTAAAGGGTTGAATGTTAAATTTTCCATTACCGACTTGTCCGGGCTCTATCCCCAGAAACTGACGCCCTCTTTCCACCCATTGTAATAGTAATTCCTTGGTATGAACGAGTACAAGGCAAGGTTGCTTACGCTCAGCAATCAAGGCCAATGCCATAACCGTTTTACCTGCACCGGTTCCTGCTTCCAGAATACCTTGTGAAAGCCCGTGAAAAGATTGTAATGCTTCTGACTGATAGGGTCTCAGTTCTCCTTTAAAGACAAAGTCCACAGGCTCAAGTTCCCGCCTGTTGTCTTCATATATAATCTCTTCACCTGCGGCTTTAATAAGCTGGTGCAGTTCAAGCCCATAGCCGCGCGGACAATGCAGCCGCCCTTTGCGGTCGCCTGAAAACATCTTTATATACTTCGCAATACGCCTAGCATTGCGCCCGTACTTCAGGGCGTTGACATACTCAGGGTTCATCAAGGTCAAAGACTCTTTGACCTTGCCCACCAAATCAGCAGGAGTGCCAATCAAGGTCAGGTCTTTTGATATATAAATCTGCATAAAAGCTCCTATCGTAACTCAATCCATGTAGTGCCGAAAATACGACCTTCAATAGCTATAACCTTCCTGACCTGATCAGCATAAAGGTAAACCTTCTCTTTGTTGGCACTCTTAACCTTTGGGACAGTAAGCCCAATATTCAGATCTCCAATGTGAGTATATCTATGAACTCTCCCGGACTACTATAGAACTATACAAAACAAGAAAAGCCCCTAACTGGTAAGTTAGGGGCTTTTTACTACAATATTCAAACCTATCAATATTCGTTGATGGCATACTTGCGCAAGGCTTTCATGCCATCCAATTTCAGCTTGGCGGCTATACGAGTACAATAAGTCTCGACGGTTCTGACACTGATACCAAGGGCTTCAGCTATCTCGCTATTACTTTCTCCTTGGCTTAACAGAGTTAATATAAGAGTCTCTTGTTCGCTGAAGCTATTAAAGGCCATCGAATCATTCGATATCGGCTCCCTAGAAAATTGGTTGGCAGCAACACGGGGACTAAAATACTCATTTCCTCCAAGAATCTGTCTGACGGCATCCAGAAGAACAGTTGAAGTTTCGCGCTTGGAGACATAACCGCGAGCCCCACAATCCATCGCCCGTTTTTGCGTCGCGGCATCCTCATGCATGGAAAAAACAAGTACGGGTATATTTCGCTCAACCATGAGAGGGATTATTCTTAACCCACTTTCGCCACACAAACTAAGATCTATAAGAGCTATGTCCGCCTCACAGCTATCAATACCCTGCAATGCTTCCTGCTGATTTGTAGCAACACCGATTATAACATAATTTTCGCAGGCGAGAAGTAGCGTCAACCCGTCCAGCATTGCGGGATGATCATCTACCAGAAAAACACGTGCTCCATTGGATAGATTCTTTGTCATTGCGTATCCGTTTTCAGTGAAAATTTATTTATAATACCACACGAAGCTGAGCAGGTTACAATGGTGCCGCCTTCTGCAACATCCTCAAAAAGCAGTGTTGCTCCGATAATATTAGCACGATGATTCATGATACCCACGCCGAGTCCTCCGGCTGAACTTTTCGCACGCGCCCTGCCGATGCCGTTATCGCATACTGAAATAGTTATTATCCCTTCGACGTTGCATGAGCAATCCAAACAAATGCGGGTTGCTTTAGAATGCTTCACAGCATTGGTGAGAGCTTCCTGAGCTATTCGATACAACTGGATCACGTTTGCACTAGAAGGACAGATTTTGCAGGCATGTACCTGATTATATTCGATGGAAATTCCGCTTGAGCGAGACAAACGTTGAGCCATATCAGAAAAAGATGGGGCCGCGCTCTCAGGGGTATATTCCTGCGTCCAGAGTCCATGTGTGACATTGTAGGCTTGATCAACAAGTTCATCCAATATGCCGGAGAGTTTTTCCATCTCCAAATCTCCATCCCTCGAATTGCCCATATGCAAAATAGCTGAACAACGCAATCGGGCTGCTGCTAGTAGTTGGCAAAGGCCGTCGTGAAGATCAATACTAACGCGTCGTCGTTCATCTTCACTAATATTGATAATTTCACGTTCCAATTTATTGCGCTCAGCCATCTCCATTTCAAGACTCAAATTTTTGTTTTCCAACTGTAGAGAAAGATTTTCAACAGAGGAAAAGGCAAAGAACAAACGTTGCGACAAAGCAAGAGCTTGGCTCATAATAAAAACAAACAACCCAAGAGGCAAAAGTGGCACAGAGTGGATGAGACGGAGGTCGGTCAACATGTCATTTATACCGACAAGCCCAAGAACCATGAATCCCACAAAAATAAAACAGGCTCCATCCCGGCCTCTACGCCAAGCTTGAAATAACCGCCCAAAACAATAGAAAATGAGAATACCAGAAGAAATATAGTAAAGTGGCAACAAAGCCGTGAGCGTTAGTGTACTTCCAAAAACAGCAAGTGCAGTGAATACTCCGCACATAATCCACGTATACCACTGAACCCGCAGTGAGAATTCATGGGGATAAAGCAGTCTAAAAAAGGTAAAGCCTACTGGAATCGAAATAATGAAACAGGCTATGCCCAAATGCTCCATGAGGAATGGATACATATTTGGGAACACTGCAAGAACAATCCAGCCACTGGATTCAGAAAAAATATAATTGCCCATCCAGAGCAGGCTATAGAAGCCGAAGAGAAGCGGCGAACGATCTTGGCGACGAAAAAGAAACAGCACAATATGGTATATGCCCATAATTAAGAGAATTCCAGTCAACAACATGGCAAGGCTAGAATCACGCAAGGCCACGGCCTGAATGACGGGTTCAGGCCCTAACCATAACGAGGAAAAAACTCCGCCATCCCGAAAATGCTGATTGGATATATTAAGCACAAGTTCCAACGGAGCTGAGCTGTCACGCCCGTAATTTTCTGCTTGTAGTGGCACGACAACGGAAGACGGCCGAGGGGATTCGGATTCGGCAGAAAGACCGGGAACACCGCTGTTACCAATAAGGCGACCATCAGCCCATAGCGTCCAGGCAGCATTGGTATTCGAGAGACGAAAAGCTATACGATCTGTGTTTGGAATATTTTTTATAACTAGCCGCATTGAGGCTGAACCTGTCGCTTGGAACATGCTAACTTCAGGTTTGCTCTGACTCCAAGGGCTTGGAACCTCAGTATATTCCTGTACAGTTTGACTATTAACCCCCATTTTTTCGGGAGGAAGCAAACAATCCCACCTGACTTCCCATTCCCCATCCAGACAAACCGGACCATCTTTTACGAAACTCCAGTTTGAAAGATCCATGACCCCCTGTTTGGCCCTTGGCATAGAGGATTTAGTATAGATACAGCCATTGAGGACTAAAAGAGTAAGAAAGAGAAAAACGCACAGTAAACGGTTCACGAACAAGTTCTCTTGTGCATTTGAACGGGAAAAAATAAATATAAATTATTTTTAAACATTAGGACTTGATCTGTTTTTATAAATATTTACATAGGGGTAGAATAATAACTACAATAGTTAACAAAATTCGTTAGCATTAAGAACTTATGAAAGCAATATGCTGTAAAATTGGCGTCCGACATGGATGTTAAACAAGCATAAAACAAATCCGGCTATTCGTTAGATTAGCCGGATTTATCTTAAGCATTATTTAAATTCAGTTCAGAGTCTAAACCGTGCCCTGACCAACAACAACACTGGAACCAAAAGCAGCAGTGACCACTCAAAGGAGAATGTTGCTGTAGGATTAAGAGTACACCCAGAGCTTCCACCTGAAGAACTTCCTATCAAAACCGGGTCAGTGATATTTCCAAGAGAGCTATCTTCATCATAAATACCGTTGTCTTTGATAACGAAATAAATGGAATACGCCGCCCCTTTTGTGACCTTATCTGAAGCGGCAAGGTGAGCTCCACTTGCATCAACCAGCCACCATGCTCCCTCCACGCTATACTCAGGGCCTGATGAAGCATATGTGCTATATGTCGCGCTGGATTTTTTTGTTTCATATAGTTTTATAAGAGATAAGCTGGACACGCTTGCGGTTGGAAGCTCTGTTGAATTGAAATAAAATGTCGCACAGGATCCGTTGGGGCTGACTGTGGCGTTGAACGCAATGGCTGTGGTTACGGAATCATACCCGCTCAAGGAATATTGTGACTGCAATTCGGAGGCGGTCTTTTCTTTTGCACAGGCCCCGGAAAGAGTAACAGTCACTCCGGCAGCCTGAGTGGAACTTGATTTTACACAAGTGTCACCATTGTCGATGCTACCGGTATTTTTCTGATTTTTTCTAACTTTTGGCCAAGGACTGTCTGCTAGCCCACCAGAAGAGCCTTCTAATGCGTATAGCTTGCCATCACTTGCGCCGATATAAATTGTTCCATCACTGTCGATGGCGGGACCACCTTGCACAGGAACAGAGGGGGCCACCGCATAACTCCACTTCAAAGTTTTATCTGAATTAAAAGCTAAAATAGAGTTATCATCAGATCCGACATATATTGTGCCATCACAACCTATGGCAAGAAAATTGGCTAATCGAGCACCATTATCAAACACCCAGTTCTCATTTCCATCAGAATCCAAGGAATGTAGCATATTATCATTTGATACAAAATAGATCGTTCCATCACTGCTGATAACGGGAGAAGAAGATATAGCACCTCCAGCAGCAAAATCCCATTTCGTGCTGCCATCAGGATTCAAAGCATAGAACTTACCATCAGCTGCGCCGATATAAATTGTGCCATCACTGTCGATGGCGGAAGACATAGATACATCCGTTCCAGCATTAAACTCCCATTTTTTACTGCCATCGGGATTCAAAGCAATAAGGACATACCTACCATTCTCTCCGGTGAAATAAATTGTTCCATCACTACCTATGATGGGAGAAGAACCTACATAACCATTTGTCTTAAACTCCCATTTTTTGCTGCCATCAGGATTAAAGGCATATAAATTAGCGTCATATGATCCAAAATAGATTGTTCCATCGCTACCGATAGCGGGAGAAGATGTTACCGAATGACTGGTAATAAAATCCCATTTTTTGCTGCCATCAGAATTCAAGGCATAGAAATTCTTATCACTTGAGCCAAAATAGATGGTTCCATCGCTACCGATGGCGGGAGAAGAACTTATAAAACCATCTGTAGCAAACGCCCATTTTTTGCTGCCATCAGAATTCAAGGCATAGAAATTCTTATCACCTGAGCCAAAATAAATTGTTCCATCGCTACCGAGAGCAGGACAAGATATTACACCATCTACTGTCGTATAACTCCACTTCAAATCTCCAGCGGCGGCATGACTGCTCGAAACATAAAGCATTATTGAAACAAGAAAAACCGCACAAGTTACAATAGTACACTTAGATACAAATAATAAGCTGGATCTAATTTTGATAGAGCGGTTGGAGATGTTGCATAATTTCATTTTAATAAATCCTTGAGGAGTATTTTATATCACGTCAGAGTGACTACACACTTGATCCGTTTGCTAGAAACAACAGAACTATAATAGTTAGTCATATTTATGAAGCATGCATACAACAATAAAAAAAGTGCGTCTGTCCGGGAAAACCCGGACAGACGCACTTTTTTAACTTAAACTACTATGTAAAAACTAACTTTTCTGGACAAAAGAACAGCAACCACCCACCTACATTGCTGGACTGGAACTGACATAACCCTATTCTTGTTTGAGCAGAAAAAATATATATTTTAAATTATTATATACTGTATTCCAATTCTTTAAGTATATAGTCGGTCATTTTTCCAAATTCTGGAATAGCTCTGCTTCGAGGACGCTCTATATCTACTTCAAGATTTTTCCGAATGCGTCCCGGACGACTTGCCATAATGAGAATTTTATCAGCGAGAAAGATAGCTTCATCAACGCTGTGAGTCACAAGTATAATTGTTTTGCGAGTTAGTTCCCAGACTTTTAGAAGCTCCTGCTGGAGCAGAATTCGAGTATGAGCATCAAGCGCTCCGAACGGCTCGTCCATGAGTAATACATCAGGATCATTAGCGAGTGCACGCGCAATTGCGACCCTTTGCCTCATTCCTCCAGACAATTCATGAGGATATGCCTCTTTAAAATCAAGCATATTGACCATTCGTAAATAACGGGTGGCTTCTTCATTGCGTTTTTCTTTTTCCACTCCGGAAAAATCAAGCCCCGCAGCAACATTATCCATCACCGTAAGCCATGGGAATAGTGAATATTCCTGAAACACAAGGCCGATCTCTCCGCAAGGTTTAGTTACTGGCGCGGAACGGTAGTGAACTGTACCGGAAGTAGCTTTTTCAAGTCCGGCTGCAATGCGTAAAATAGTAGATTTGCCACAACCTGAAGGTCCGACAAGACAAGTAAAAGAGTTCTCTTGAATTTTCAGACTTATGTTGTCTATTGCAAGAAAAGGTTCGCCTCTTTCAGCTTTATACTCTTTGGTAAGTTTATCTATCTCAATTATCACGTTCTTTTGTGTCATTAGCCTGCCTGCCTGCGCCATGAAAATTTCTTATGCTCAATGCGCCTGAAAACCATATCCATTAATGTTCCGACAATACCGATTGAAATCATCCCGGCAATAACGATGTCGGTTGATGCAAGCGTAAAAGCGTGGGTAATCATGTAACCTATTCCTGAAAGTGATCCGGGAAGCATTTCCGCAGAAACGAGACACATCCACGCAATACCGAGGCCAATTCGCATTCCGGTGATGATGGAAGGCATAGAAGCTGGAATCAAAACCTTCATAAAAACTTGATATTCACTTGCTCCAAGCACCCTTGCAGAATCGATCAACGTCTTATTTACATTGCGTACGCCGTGAATTGTAGAAGTGAGTATTGGGTAGAATGCGCCGATGAAAATTATAAACAGCATGGAAAACTTGATGTTGTTCAGATAAATATACATCTGCCCTGTTTCAACGCCTGAGATAGTTGCCAAACTTGATACTCCAAACCAAGCCAGAACCAGCGGAACCCACGCCAGAGGAGGAATTGGTCTAAACAAGTTTAAAAAACCATTGAAAAATTTAAAAACAAATCCGTAATATCCCATGACAATACCTAGAGGGATCGCAACAAAGGCGGCAATGGCGTAGCCCATAATTACACGCACGAGGCTTACTAATACATTGCTGAACAGCGATCCCATGCTGATCAAATCTTCTGTCGGATTACCCAAAAGTTCCGCAACCTGTTCTATTCCGGGAAGAATTACTTGGTTACTTATCTGCCGGGCAAGAATCATCCATGTGACGGCTAAAAGAGCCGGTGCAATAATAGGTAAGGTTAAAGACAGGGCTCGATCTTTCATTTTGTTCCATATTTCGGAGCGGAACTACTCTTGTAATTCCGCTCCGATAATTTTTATTAACTTATTTTTTGAGGCTTTTTTCTACAAAGGTGAAATCGTAAAGAAGTGGTGTTGCAGTTTTAATATCTGCACCTTTCAGAACTCCTTTAAACTTGTTCATGCTGTTCAGCATGGAAAGGAAAACAGCTTCGCCGTTCATCCAATTCTGTGTGGGATCAGTTGTATAAATGATGGTGGACTTCTCAACCGCTACAGCAGGAACTCCGATCCATTTAGCTGAAATTTCGGCAGTCTTAATCTTGTTTTTGTTGCTCCAGTCAGAAGCCGAAGTCATCAGATCAGTCATTGCCTGAACAACTTTAGGCTGTTCAGTGATCATCTGCTCACTTGCTCCCATTACGCAGCAAGGGAAATCAGTCCATTCGCCTGCTGGAGGAAGGTCGCGGGAATCAAGTCCAATGTGCCCAACGTGCTTATATTCGGCAACCGCAGGATGAGGAGCAGGTCCAACCCAGCAGTCTACCTGTTTACCGAGCAGTGCAGGAATAAGATTTGAGGTGGATTTGAGATCTACCATTAAAATATCAGCGTCTGCATCGTTAGGATTACCTGTGATTTTGAATCCTGCCTTATGCAATGCGCCCTCGAAAACAACACGTGGTGCGCTGGTAGGAGAATGGTAGCCGATCTTAAATGGATTTTTAGAACTCTTAATAGCTGCTGCAACATCGTTGTATCCGGTAACTTTACTGTCAGCAGGAAAAACCATGCTCATACCATCAACATGCAAAGGGCAAAGGATTTTAATTTTGGTTCCCTTGTCAATTCCACTCATAAAGGCGGTGCTGGAAGCGAGACCTAAATCAAGCCGATTCATTGCGAAAAGTGTTGAAGTTTCAGATCCGCTTTTAGATACGATGAAGTTGAGCACAGCAAGTGGCTCACCTTCTGCGGACATAAGTTTGTATTTCTGCTTAGGAACCATTTCTTCTAGATATGCACCGGATGTTTTAAAATCTTGCCCCTTAATGGCGGCAACCATCAACGGTGTGTGGTGAGTTGTAAAAACATAACCTAGATAAAGACTGGGTATTTTACTTTTAGCGGCATGTGCTGCGCTGGTTCCGATACAGAAAACTGCGAGCACTGCTAAAATAATTGTGTAAAGTTTTTTTTGCGAAAAACTACTGATCATAATCTATCTCTCTCTTTATTTTGGGGTTATTCTGAAAGTTCCACAAACGCTTCAATCCGTGTTCGCAGTTGTTCTATGTCTGAGTCCGAATAATCTGTTTCAATATGTAAAAAAGGAAGTTCAAGCTCTTCCTCAACAAAGCGGCGTAGGGTCGTAGATTCAGCATTATATGTATGGCAACCGAGCCAAGTCATATCGACAACGGCATCCACCTTGAAAATATCAACCATTTCTTTGATGGATTCAGGTCTATGCGGATTAGGAGTCATGCAAGAACATGGTACCTGCAAATAGCGACGGGCAAGAGCTTCATATGGATCACCTGTTTCATCTACAGATAAGGTCACTCCTTTCAGGCCGGAACAGTTTTCCATGCAAACGACACGGGCGCCCAACTCCTCCGCAATAACAATTGCCTTGTCTGAACCTTTGCCCATGGGGCAACCTGTCATCAATATACGAAGCCCCCGATTAATGGATAAATCCGGCTGTTTCAAATACTCTTCAAGTTCAGTGCGCAATGTGGTCAAGCTGGCGAGATATTTCTCAGGATGTACAACAAAGCTTTTGCTTTCTTGCACAGTAAGCATTTCCTTTGCGTTCAAGGGAGATCTTTCATCCGCAGCCAGAACTGCCAGATTATATAATTCCCGGCGTATTTTATTTTGGATAACGATCTGGTTGTGAAGCTCTTCTTCTGTGACTTTTATACCGGAACATTCGAACAGAAACTTTTCCAGTTCGCGCAATCCATCCATCCAGTATTTTAAAGGAGCTGTTCCCGTCTGTGTGTGCGGAAGATGCATCAGATGCAGCGGTTTCAACTTACTCATCAGTTCATACATCTTCTTTTTGCCGTCGCAGGTCGTTTCAGCAATCAGGATGTCTGAGAAACTAAAGAAAGGACACGTGTCCGTAATTGCATATCCGTAGCTAGATTTTATCAACGGACATAGACTGACAGGAAGTTCTCGCTCGGCCTCTTTAATCGGGTCTTGTTTCTTGCCGCAAAGGCTGACAGGCACAACCCCAGCGGCACGAATAAGCTCATTGGGCGCGTAGATACAGTATACTCCGGCAATTTTATTGCCTTCTTCCTGCCATGCATCCAGTTCTGCAATGCTAAGTTCTGAAAAAGAAATGAAAGGTTTCAAGTTCATCAGACTCTATCCTGTTATTTTTAACATAATAAAAACAAATACTTTCATAAATAATTGATTGAGTAATTAAATCTTTGAACACATCGTCAAGGTGCAGTCCAATTGCTAATCATAATGACTTTAGTAAGTTGTGATTTGATTTTATAATAAAAGGCGAGACTAATCAGTAAGGGGGCTGGGTATAGTCAATAATGATGGGTAGAAAAATGGAGTAAAAACCAGAAAAACCACTAACTGTTAAGCTAGGGGCTTTTTGTTGCCATATGACGGAGAGGGAGAGGCTAAGAAATTTTTAAGATGCTGTTTTGATGAGATATAAGTGGTGGTGTTTTTTTGTGGTTACTCATGGAGTTACTCATGTTTGAAAAGAAATTTATATTTTTCCTTCTTTTTCTGAAGAATTCTCAACATCGATAAAAGCTTGACCTATCTCATCTGCCAACAAGACAAGTGCCTTAACATGACATGTTCTGGTAAAACTTTTTATTGGCTGCAATATCACCGATGTAACTTGTATCAAGCTTAACGCTGTAGAATGCTCTGGAACAGTCATACCAGAGTTACTAGATCCAACATGAATAACGTCACCTTTAACTTCTTGCCGGCCCAAACTTTTATGCATTGATTTGGACATAGGGTGGACGTTTTGACTTGCCCATTTATAATAGGGACGAAAATGATCAAGTTTAACAGCTTCCTCGATCTTACTAAAAGCTATATTTTACGGATACATACGAGCCGAATGCAAAATTCTCAAAATAATTATCTGATCAGAGCTTTCCGCATAAACGACAATATAATTCGCAGAAAGAACCATCTCACGAGTTCCGGCGACCCGTCCGGACTTGTATGCTTTAGGGAATTCAAGCAATCCATCAACTCTTGACTCTAAGTCAACTTTCAGTTTGCGAGCGGCCTCTGGATTATCATTCCCGATAAAACCGAGTATAGACAATAAATCTTTTCTGGCATCGGCTTTCCAATGAATTTGCAACATACTTATTTATCTCTACCCAGTGTGGTCAAAAGCTGTTCAGCCTCATCCATTACCTGACTATGTGCAATTGTCGGGCTGGTATCTTCAAGCGCGGCCTGAACTTTTGCCTTAAACCAACGATCATGTTCTTCCTGATTGCAGGTAAGTCCAGCGGGCAAACCACCCTCTTTTGCGATTCTGGTTAAAAGAATTCTTACCGCATCAGAGAGACTAAGTCCCACTCCTGACAAAGCTTCTGCGGCCTCGGCCTTTACAACCGGATCAACACGGACATGAATCATAGATGATTTTGCTGGCATAATTTTATCCTCCGTAAAAAGTGTATCTCATTTGATACACAAATACAACTTAACAAAGCTCAAACTATTTACAGATACCCTACCAATCTATCCCCTACTCCAAAACACCCCGCCAATCCTGAATATGCCGCAACACTCTCAAAATCTCGACATCTTCATTACAGCAATACGCCACAAGATACGCACCTTTAAGCACAATCAACTCACGAGTTCCCGGCACTCTGCCTGCTCGCCCTATTTGCGGATGCTGCTCTAAATTTTTCACATTACTCAAAATAGCCGAAGCTACTTTCTTAGCTGATTTGGGATCATCTTGGCTTATATATTCGTAAATTGAATCCAAATCCTGAACGGCCCGTTCAAGCCATTTAATCCTCGGCATACTTTGCCTCTAAATTTTCCTGAGAGGTCCACTTAGCTTCTGGGCTTCTGGCTTCGTCCAATCCTTCCTGAATAGCCTTGACCTGCCATTCATTTACATCAAGGTAACTGGAAATAGCTTCACCAAACAAAAATGCCTTAGACCTATTAGTTGCCTGAGCCAGCTTTTCAACGCGCTCTTTCATTTCAGAAGTCATTCGAATTGTTACTACTTCACTCTTGGGTTCACTGCTTATCATTTTTTACGCCCTCCATTTGTATTACAACATATTACACTGTAACACGAAAGACAAGTTTTCGATCAAAACTTCTATTTTTCAAAAACCCAAAACGCCCTTAACTGTTAAGTTAAGGGCGTTTTATTAATGCAAATCAGTGGACCAGATTCTATTTACTATACTGCTGTTTGATGGAAATTATTTCCTCTATGTTCTTAAAGAAAATTTCAACGAGTTCAGGATCAAAATGTTCGCCCCGCTCTTTTAAAATAAGATCAAAGGCTTTTTCCTCTGGCCAAGCATTTTTGTATGGTCGCTTGGACGTCAAAGCGTCAAATACGTCGGCAATGGCCGCAATACGTCCTTCGATGGGAATATTTTTACCAGACAAACCGTTAGGGTAGCCTGTTCCGTTCCATTTTTCATGATGGGTTAAAGCGACGGTTCTGGCTGTGGTCATAAGGTTGTTATCATGAACGCCAATGATTTTTCCCCCGATTGCGGTATGAGTCATCATGGTTTTCCACTCTTCCGGGGTAAGTTTTCCCGGCTTGATGAGGATGTTATCAGGGATACCTATCTTGCCTACATCGTGCATAGGAGCAGCATTTAGCAGAATGTCCGCTTCTTTGTCACAAAAGCCAAACCCCTTGGCTATTGTACGGCAGTATTTACTCATCCGAATAATATGAAGACCTGTTTCATTGTCCCTGTATTCTGCTGCTATTCCAAGGCGACGGACGATTTCCAAACGAGTAGAATACAAATCCTTGGTACGGTCGGCCACCTGATGCTCCAAAGCAATACTCTGATTATGCAGAGCTAAATGCGTCTTGACACGAGCCTTCACAATGGCGGGATTAATAGGCTTGGTTATATAATCTACAGCACCTAGCTCAAAACCGAATGTCTCATCATCTTCAGCATTTTTCGTGGTGACAAAAATGACAGGGATGTACCGACTCTTCTTGTTTAATTTCATCCTGCGACAGACTTCATACCCGTCCATCTCTGGCATCATTATATCCATAAGGACGATGTCCGGTGGATTGGGCGAATCAATGACCTCCAAGGCTTCTTCACCATTGAGTGCAACCTTCACCTTGTAGTCACCCTTAAGAACTTCCAAAAGAATATCAATGTTAGTGGCCATGTCATCCACTACCAAGACAGTCTGTAAGGGTTGCACTTCCATTTTGATCTCCCGCCTTCCCAGATTGAAAAAATTATATGGTTAAAATTGTAACTTTAAGCATAAAACAACAAAATATCCTTATTTTTTAAAATGTTAATATAAAAGAACAATGCAAGTTAACATTTTATAGCAGTACTTTGAAAGCCTCTCAACAATATCGGAAGGATTATTGTGTACCCACCCTTTATTGTGTGATAACAATCATAATACGCCTTCTTTTTTGTTCATTCAATACATTTGAGAATTGTACTATGAAAAAAATGCACATCTGGTCATTTATTGCCATTCGAAGTTTTCTGATAACTACAACCTTTCTTGCCATTCTTGCTGGTGTCGGATGCTATATAATGTACCTGCAGGAAGCTGATTCAATTGAAAAAGTCATCAAAATTAATGCAAAGATGCATAACAGATTATTAGCGCAGAAGGTCAGTCTGGATTTGAGAAGTCTCTTCAACGACATCCAGTTGGTGAGCAACCATATTGAGGTACAGCACTTCTTGAGAAAAAATGACTCGGTTAACCGCACCGACCTTGAATCGGAGTTCATAGCTTTGTGTCAGATCCGCAAAGTGTATGATCAGGTTAGAATTCTTGATAATGACGGTATGGAACTGGTTAGGGTCAATGACAACAACGGACACCCTGCGGCGGTTCCTCAAGAGAAGCTTCAAAACAAAAGTAGCCGCTATTACTTCAAGGAATCTTTGAATCTAAAGCTCGGCGAAGTCTACGTCTCTCCATTTGATCTCAATGTTGAAAACGGGAAGATTGAACAGCCTCTCAAGCCAATGATCAGGATATCCATGCCTATTTACGATAACTCCGGCCATCGACTAGGTATAGTAGTGCTCAATTATCTCGGACAACAAATCATTGATGGCCTTGTCGAAAATGCAGCCGACCACAGCAACCCTTCGATGATACCGATGCGAACAATGCTTCTGAACAGCGATGGCTATTGCCTTCTGTCTCCAGACAGGACCCAAGAATGGGCGTTCATGTACCCAGACCGAAAAGAAATCAATTTTGGAGCCATTAACCCAGAGGCATGGAAACAAATTATTTCGTCCCCAGAGGGGCAGTTCTCCTCTTTTGAGGGGGGCTATACATATTCCACCATCGTTGTATCTCCTGAAGTGGGACAGAGAGAAATCAACGGCAATATTCACAAGTGGAAGATCGTTTGTCTGACTCAGGCTTCAACCATCAACTCTATGGTTTCACACGCATTATATCGCTATATGATGGTGTATTCCGGAATTCTCCTGATTATACTTTTTGGAACGTTGACCAGAGCCAGATTTGTCAGTGCACGAGTTCTCGGACAAAAAAAATTAGAAATAGCCAAACAAACAGCAGAAGATGCCAACCTTGCCAAAAGTGACTTTCTAGCACGGATGAGCCATGAGATCCGCACTCCGATGAACGCAATTATCGGTTTGACATACTTGGCGCTCAAAACGGAGATGTCTCCCAAACAGCATGATTATTTGACGAAGGTTAGCATGTCCGCGAAGTCACTGCTTGGTATAATCAATGACATACTGGACTTCTCTAAAATTGAGGCCGACAGGCTGGAGCTGGAAAAGGTCGATTTTATCTTGGACGACGTGTTTAACGACATACTCAACATGCTTGGTCTTGAAGCTGAAAAAAAGGGGCTTGAACTGCTCCTGATGGTTAGAAGTACTGTTCCCAATCTGCTTATCGGTGATCGTCTTCGTCTGGGACAGGTGCTGTTGAATCTGGCAGGAAATGCAATTAAATTCACCGAGTCCGGTAATATTATTATTTCGGCTAAACTTGTCGAAGAAACTGGCGACACAGCGCAAATCAGATTCTCAGTTCAGGATTCCGGCATCGGAATTACCTCAGAACAGTCAGCCAAGCTTTTTCAACCTTTCTGTCAGGCCGATGGCTCCATCTCCAGACGGTTTGGAGGCACCGGACTTGGCCTGACTATCAGCAAACGTCTGGTGGAATTGATGAGCGGGACCATGCAGCTAAAAAGCGAAATCGGAAAGGGAAGTGAATTCATTTTCACCATCCCATTCGGACTGCAGGCCAGACATACCCAAGAACATTACATTTACCCCGAAGAAATCAGAGGCATGCGCGTTCTGATTGTGGATGACAGCAGAATGTTACGAAACGTACTCGCTAAAGTTTTGCAATCCTTTACATTCGACGTAACAACCGCGGAAAAGGGAGAACAGGCACTGGAGCTATTGCGTAAATATGATAAATCCGAGCCTTTCAAGCTAGTAATCACAGACTGGAGAATGCCAGACATCGACGGCATTAAACTGGCCCAGAAAATCAAGGAAACCAGTTTCTTGGAAAATATCCCCAAAGTCATCTTACTTACAGCTTACGGGCATGACGAAATCCGTCACAGGGCGGAACAGATTGATCTGGACGGTTTCATGCTCAAGCCGTTCAATCGATCGATTCTGTTCGACACAATCATGGAAGTCTTTGCTAATAATGACTACCGAATGAAAAAAACTATTTCGGAAAAATTTCGAAATGGCATGCCAGCCAACGTGGCCGGAGCTCATATCCTGCTGGCAGAGGACAACGACCTCAATCAGCAGGTCGCGCGGGAAATACTCGAAGGCGCTGATGTAACCGTTTCAATAGCCAACAATGGTCAGGAAGCGGTGGAGATGATCAAGACCAACACTTATGACGCCGTGCTGATGGATATCCAGATGCCGATCATGGACGGTTTTCAAGCTGTAAAAAATATTCGATCTGACAAGAACCTGCAATCCATCCCTATCATCGCCATGACAGCGCACGCTCTCGTCGGCGACAGAGAAAAAAGTTTGCTGGCGGGCATGAACGACCACGTCACAAAGCCCATTGATCCCGATGTACTCATGGAAATCCTTTCCAAATGGCTACCAGAAAAACCTGAAACTGAACCTGTGGAAACACATCTGACCCTCAAGGGTGAAGATCCTCCTCTCATTTTCAATAATTTACCTGGAATTAATGCAAAAGAGGCTCTAGCCAGAGTCCGGGGAAATATCGTGCTTTATGAAAAAATCCTTGTAAATTTTGCCAATGATTACGGGGAAATACACTCGAAGATTCATTATCTAATTTCCATAAATGAGTATGAAGAAGCACGAGCTCTGGCCCACAATATGAAAGGTGTTTCAGGGAATATAGGAGCTGCCACCCTGCATCAAGCTTTTAGTGAAATGGAGATTGCTTTGAGTAACGGCTCTGACACAGTCATAACTTTACTGAACAACTTGGAGCAGGAAAGAAAGCGCGTAATTGAAGGAATATTCAAAGCATTTCCTCGAACTGAAAAGGATAAAGGCATCATTGAAGCCGACACTTTTTTGCTTCAGGAAGTTCAGAAGCTATTACCTCGGCTAAGAATTATGTCGGACTTTTTGAAAAAACACGATGTCGAAGCAAGAGATATTTATCGTTCCATCGAATCCAGACTGACCCATGCTGCGCCGAAGTTTGCAAAGGAACTCGGTGCGCTGCTAGATAAATTCGACTTTAGCCGAGGCCATACGAGAGTCAAAGAATTCATCGCGAAATGCGAGCAGAAGGAAAAAGACGATGGATAAGGCACGAATTTTAGTTGTTGACGACACTCCGGCCAATTTGGACATTTTGAGTGAACTGTTGAGTATCAAGTACAGGGTCAGCGTAGCAATCAATGGGGATGACGCTTTACAGATAGCATTATCCGATGAACAGCCCGATCTTGTGTTGCTGGACATCATGATGCCGGGAATAAACGGGTATCAGGTGTGCACAGCTATGAAGACCAATGAACGAACTCGCCAGATTCCCATAATATTCGTAACGTCCATGGACGAAATTGAAAACGAAGAAAAAGGTTTAAGCCTCGGGGCGGTGGACTATATAATCAAGCCCTTCAACCCTTCCATTGTCATGGCACGGGTGAAAAATCATCTCTCATTATACAATCAAACAAGATTGTTGCAAAGTCTGATCAGTGAGAGAACCATTGAACTTGAAAAAGCCAAAGAAGAAGCTGAACTGGCAAATCGTGCTAAAAGTATATTTCTCGCCAACATGAGTCATGAACTACGGACGCCTCTTAATGGTATCATGGGCATGACTCAGCTCCTTTTGGAAAACAACCCCACGAAAGATCAGGAAAATTTCCTAAAAGATGCGTTGGTATCATCATCTCGAATGTTGACTCTGGTCAACGATCTTCTTGAATTGTCCCGTGTTGAAACTGGTAAAGTTCATTTATGTCCCAGTAGTTTCGATACTAAAGAAAGCATTGACCATGTTCTTAGTCTCTATCGGGATCAAGCAAATCAGAAGGAAATCGCTTTTTCCAGTTCATTCGAATCTAATGTTCCAGCCACTCTGTATGCCGACATTAGCCGTATCCGCCAAGTCTTGATGAACCTGCTGAATAACGCCCTGCGTTTCACCAACAGCGGTTCCATAGATGTATCAATTAAATTATGGGGAGGGGAAAAAGTATCTCTCAGCGAGCCAGCTACGGTATTCTTTTGTTTCACCGTCAAGGACAGCGGTGTCGGCATTGGCAAAGAAGAGCAGGCATATATATTTGAGCCTTTCTCCATCGGAGAAGACTTCATGACGAAAACTTACAGCGGCGCAGGATTAGGTCTTACTATCTCAAAACATCTCGTCGAACTGATGGGCGGACACATCTGGCTGGAAAGCCAGAAAGGTATCGGCACTACAGTCAACTTCACTGTTCCATGTGGGTTATGCTCGCTTGAAAATGAGAGGTGACGAAGTCGCCAAACGATTCTACCCTCGCCCGCCAAATAGTCCCAGAAGACCAAATTTTTCTAGGTTACCGATACAGAATAGCTGAAAACCTCAAAAGTCTAGTAGCTAGACAATATGTCTCACCTTTCTATTAATTTTTGTTATAAATTTAAAAATCACAATATAAAAAGGGGGCACCTATGATACTTAAAAAAGGTGTACTAGTTTTTTCGTTCGTAACGATAACCACTATAGCATTGCTATACGGAGTATCCCCCCAGTGGTTCTTTTCAACTTTTTTGGTTGATTCTCAAATTCCAAATATTGATCAATCTCATATTCTTAGGGCCGTAATGATGCTCTATATTGCTCTCGGGTTATTTTGGTTGTATTGCGCATTTAGTTCCAAATTTCGTGATGCAGGAATAATTGTTCTTGCTCTTTTCTGCGGTGGATTAGTTGCCGGAAGAATTTTGAGTGTAATTATTGATGGATTACCTTCACCAATTTTAATTGTCTATATTCTCATAGAATTCAGCATGGTACCTGTGTGTATCTGGTTACTAAAACGGGAAAAGGCTGAGTCAATCGATTGAGTTGGTTCGCAAACAAACTATTAACCGTTTAATCGAGGTCTCGAGCTGTGAATAAACAAGCTATAATATTTGGCGCGACCGGTGCGGTTGGCCGCCAGCTACTTGATCTCTGTCTCAATGGCGACATTTACCAAAAGGTCACAGTTATTGCTCGGAGATCTGCCTCTTTGTCTCATGCTAAGCTGAACTGGATTGAGGCTGAAATGGATGCACTGGAAAGTTTGCCACCCATTTCTGGCATGGTTGATGGAGACGCATTTTGCTGTCTTGGCACAACCATCAAAGCGGCTGGTAGTAAAGAAGCATTTCGCCTAGTGGATTACGACTATGTAATAAACAGTGTACACTTCGCAAAAAAATGCGGCGTAATGACCTACAGCATGATCAGCGCAGTTGGGGCTGACACAAAGTCGAATAGTTTCTACAATCGTACCAAAGGTGAAGTTGAAGTTGCCGTTATTGCTGAAGAACTTCCTTCTCTACGCATATTTAGGCCTTCACTCCTCAAAGGAAAACGTGACGATTTTCGCCCAATGGAAATAATAAGCAACATCATCTCGTTATTATTGACGCCTCTGTTTTTCTGCGGGCTCCGCAAGTATCAGCCTGTGGAGATCAGAAAACTGGCCCGTGCGCTTTATAAGACTGCAAATGACGGAAGTGCTGGCATGTTGCGGATATATGAAAGCAACGAGCTTCAGTCCTATTAATTCAATCAGTTTAGCTGGATGACTACTCGATACCAGTCAAGGTTATCACATAAGACAAGTTTTCGATCAAAACTTCTATTTCATAAAAACCAGAAAAGCCCCTAACTGTTAAGCTAGGGGCTTTTTATTGCCAAATGGCGGAGAGGGAGGGATTCGAATATATATGATAAGAGTCTGTTTTAATGGAATTTAGATAGTTTTATTTTTGTGGTTACTCAGGGAGTTACTCATGTTTGGCGAAAAAAATAAAAAAATCACCTTCAACGACTTATTATTACAAAAACAACACTTTCTCACACCATTTTATACTTTAAATATTCCACATCCACAAACAATAGAACAAACTTTTCACATATAATCATAAGCACTTGAGAAAAGCTCATCTAAAATCATTAATAACTTCCTTAAAAGTAGCCTCATATAATTTCGTTTATTCGGAATTGCTTAGCCTATACCGCCAAACAGCACAGATTCATAACAAACTTTTCTATAATTAACTTCTGTAAAAACACTGCATAGCGAATCAACGCCATTGACGCTAAAGACGCAATCATACTATGATTGAAATAATATTAACCCATCACGACAACCACTCAATAACATGCATCCCTATATACTTTAGAATATACAGCATAATTCAGAATATTTTTATAATGACAATTTAGTTTTTGGAAAGTTTAAAGGAAACTTATTATGACTATTATTGATCTTCATACAGCTCTACCAGAAGAAAGCTTTGAGAAACAAACTATTAAACTATTACATAAAAAACTAAGTGAAATGAATGAAGCGGACTTTACCAGAATGGCAGTTTGTCCTCTTTTTGAAGCCCTTGGCTATGATGTTATTGATTACAATGGAGGAGCATACGAAGGAGGAAAGGATGTTATCTGCTGGAAAGACGATGAATTTGGAGATCCTGAGCTAACAGTCATTCAAGTTAAGAAATTCAAGTTTACGCCTAAAGCTCGATCTGAAAGAAACTTTTCTGAAGTAGTCACGCAATTGTCTCAAGGCATTCGAGAAAAAGTTCATCATTCCAATGGATCATCGTATTTCCCTAATAAAGTTTACTTGATAACACCATATGACATTGACGCTAGGTCCCTTCAAATGAGATTTGAAGATTACTCTAACTTAAAAGATAGAAATAGAATAAAAACTCTTGCAGGTGTTAATTTTGTAAAAGTGCTAATAGACAAAAGGCCTACGGTTATTCAAGAAATACTAGGAGAAGGTCACAGCATTAAAGGTTCTGCATTTAAAACATTTGGAAATGAAGATTTACTAAGTGCTTTAAATTACCAACATACAATTAATATTGAAGAAATATATAGTGACTTGGAGTTTGTTTTTGGTGGGGCCCAAGATATTTTCTTTAACTCTACTTTTACAGGAGGAAAAACATGTTTAAGCATACCCCTCAAAGAGTGGAAAACTATTAAGAAGAACCTTTTAACATTGAATAAAAATTTGAATTGTGAATTTTTAATATTGGATTTGGATACAATCGAAAAAACATATATTAAAAACGAGTTAGACTATAAAGAAAAAACTGCATTACTCAATAAAATTGATAACAAAATAGACAGATTAGTGACTTCTATCCCTAAAAATTACCATGCCATAAAAAATAGCTTGTCCCAAATAATAGAAGATCTAAAATTAAGAGATAGCCATTTACTCTTTGATTACCAACTCTTATTGGAAGATGTTGACAGCCTTTTACTAAATATTTCAGAAGACCACGATATTTTAGAAAAATATAAAACTAAAATTAATAACATAGTTTTTAGAGTTTCAAATGACAAAACAGAGCCACACAAAAACGCAGATCTTTGGCGACTTATGGATAGTATTTCAAAATCGATAAGCTCTTTAATTGATGAAAAAAATTCTAAAAAACAACTTGAGAAATATCATCAACAGGCCAAATTCAAAGTCGAAATTGATGGATCATGCTTAGCTAAATATCTAAACATACAAAAAAATAAAATATTGTTGGAAATTGAAGAAATAAATAATAAAAACAATTCATTAGACCTAAAAAAACTTCTTGAAGACGTCAATAGAATAGCAACTTCAACAAAAATCATATTCAAAAACAAACGATTTAGAGGTGTTTTGTGCCCTCGTGTTGATAAAAATAGTAAAAGACCCATAATGAAAATATCGATCCATGATGTTTTCAATACCAAAGCTGACCTTCTCGTTCTAGGTGACGCTGGAGCTGGCAAGACAACAAGCTTACAAATGTTTGCAAGAAAAAGTCATCAATCAAAATTAAATAATGAGTTAACTCTTTACCTACCTTTAGCAAAGATATTTTATGGACATCAAAATTATGAGAATAACCTTACGGTAAAGACATTTATTTCACAAATAGCAAGTTACTTTAAATCAGAAAGCATTTCAGCCAACTACGCTGATTTATGCTCATTGTTCTCTAAGTGCGAATGCACTCTATTGCTAGATGGAGTCGACGAGGTAGTAAAAAAATCTAAAGGAATATTGGAAGCGGTAAAAAAATTCAAAAAAAAATATAGTAAGACCAACGTTATCATATCTTCCAGAACAGGTAATTATGCCAATGAAATAGAATTCTTAGGCGTCTATTTGCTACCATTTTCAGAAGGTCAAAGAAACTGTTTCATTAAGGCTTGGTTTTCAGGAAAAGAAATAGATCGATCTGATATAATAATTGATCACTTAAGTGAAAACAGCTGTCTTTCAGAGTTAGTGCGCAGCCCCTTATTGACAACAATTCTATGCGTTCTTGCTGAAAGTGAGACTCCACTTCCCGTAAATGAAATCGAACTATATGGTGAACGAATGCGTTTGCTGCTCGGCCAATATGATATCCATAAAAAAATCAGAAGGGTAACAACAACCCATAGCGAGCGTGAATATATAGCCAGAAAAGTTGCTTTTATACTCCACAACATAGAAAGGCGATACTTAGAGAAAAAAGTACTTTTAAAAAAACTATTCGCTGTAAGTAAATACCCTAAAGAAACAGTCCAGTCAGCCTTATGTGAATTGATTGAACCATGTAATATTTTAGTAACAATGACTTCCGATGGCAAAATAGGTTTTGGACATTTAAGATATCAAGAATACCTTGCCGCTTCTGAGTTAACTCTAAATAGAGGTGCAGGTATTGGTAAGTTAATGGAAAATCCCTGGTGGAAAGGAGCATTAGTTTTATTTTCTCAGGCAACCGATGACATCTCTTTTTTGAGTGGGTGGATAGTTAATCATGGTCACGTTGCAGATGTACTTGATACTTATAATGCAATGATTGATGTAAGATCAGAAGAAGAACAAAATCACTTCAGAGGATGGTTGACTTCTTACTTAGAAAATGCGGACAGGTTGGAGCAACCTACAGAAGTAAGCTATGAAAATTTCATTGATTTTAGATAATGCTGTCTTTAAATTTATACTTTATCTGAAATATAAATTAACCTTGTAACAGAAACTATATTTTCCAAGACACAAATAACTTTGTGGAGATTCCACCAGCCACAAAACCGTTTGTGTCCCCTAAAACCCCCTAAACCTCCCACAAACTTTTTTGTGTGCCACACAGGTTACACAAAACTTACCAGATAACCTTACGTCCCTCAGCTATATTCAAAAGTTCAGGAAAACAAAGAACCGCAGGTTTGCTACCACTTGCTTCGCTTAAAGTGACTAACACATCGTTATCTCTAAGCATTCTCAACAACCCCATTGATGTTTTCTTATTTATTCCAGAGCGAACAATAAAATCTGTAGTTCTAAACAATGGCTTATCAAAAATAGCATCAAGA
Source organism: Maridesulfovibrio ferrireducens (assembly GCF_900101105.1). Lineage (NCBI taxonomy): Bacteria > Pseudomonadati > Thermodesulfobacteriota > Desulfovibrionia > Desulfovibrionales > Desulfovibrionaceae > Maridesulfovibrio > Maridesulfovibrio ferrireducens. The sequence continues at coordinate 302,071 of NZ_FNGA01000004.1, read as the reverse complement.
AGGTTTATAGAATATCTTGAATGAGTGATATCTTGAATCCTTATTTTCATGTCCTCATAAAGATTCATTATTGCAGTAACCTTACGACTATTAGATTTTGCCTGATCAGCTATTGCCTCCAGAAAGAACACAATCCAACCATTCCAATCTCCACTCTGGGAAATAGCCTTTAGCCTTGCGTAATATTCGTTCCTGTGACTCTCCAAGTAGGAACTAAGATAGAACATAGGCTTAGACAGTTTCTTTTTCTGGTACAGAAACAGCGGAATAAGAATACGCCCAATACGTCCGTTACCATCCTTAAAAGGGTGCAACAACTCAAATTGAGCATGAACAACAGCAGACTGAAGCAGCAGGTCAATATCATTGCCTTTTAAATAATTTTGCCATGCCTCTAAATGATCATTCAATTGAAGCGGATTAGGAGGGACAAAAGAAGCCTGTTCAATAGAACACCCCGCACTTCCAATCCAATTTTGATCTTTCCGAAACTCACCGGGAGTCTTGTCCTGCCCGCGTACACTATCCAGTAATAATTTATGAAGCTCTCGAACGAAAGATAATGTTATAGGTCGCTCGTCAAGATATTCTTGTGCAGAATTCAAGGCCTTACGGTAATTAATAATTTCCTGAATATCTTCATACTTAGTGCCCTCTTTGAGCAACCCAGCCTCATGTTCGAGAACCTCATCAACAGTTGCCTGAGTCCCTTCAATCTTGGAAGAAAGAACCGCCTCCTCATTTGTCAAAGGAGAAAGCATTACAGACGGATTCACAATCCCCTGTAACAGTCCATCGTAGCGGGCAAGTTCAGCATTAGCATCACCGACAACGGCAAACAGGCGTTGGTAATCCAACTCTTTCAAAGGTAGTTCACACGGTTCATATGGTTTCATCAGAGCACCTTATATTTAAATCTTTTACTGATAGCTAAAGCATCACAAATGCTTTTACCTTTCAATGCTTCTTCTTTCAACTGCTCATTTTCTAGAGGAACACGCACAAAATATTCTCTTATGCCTTATGCTTTTATTTTCATTGAAGTCAAAACCTCGAAGCGAACACAGTGCTTGCGCGGTCATTATCCTTAAGCGAAATCGAACGAAATAAAGAAGAATTAAAACCGCATCACAACCATTACTTAAAAAAAATAAATTTATTTTATATTTCATAAAACGTCATTTAGTGTCCCACAGCGTCCTTTGACGCAATTCAGTAACACATCAACCTAATTGGATTAATTGGTTTTATATGATATCAATAGCTCCCATATAATTCCACATTTCAATTACGATACGCACCAATTAGGAGCAGACATGGAAAAAACACCACTTTTCACGGAAAAGGAATATTCTGATACTTTTAAGTTATTAGTATTTCTTATTATGGCTGTAGGACTAGAAGCAAATCTAGCAGCCCGCTGTTTCCAATTAGCCGCGATTCTAGCTATAATTCCAGCCGGGCTTTTCTTGGAAGGAAGAAGCCGAATAAAAAAGAAAAAGGCTAAGCAAACTAGAGTACTACGAGACCTGCCAATCACCTGTGAAAATAGCCGACCTTCCCTTCCTAGCGAGCAAAACCTTTTGAGATGTTACCTTTTGCTGTCCACGGCTTTTGTGATTCTTTTACACTACTACCTTAAGAAAAAAGATATCCAGACCAAGAAAGAAATCGAAATTGTAAATAAAACCAGAAAACAACAACCAACTTTAGCTATTCCTCTTCCATGTTCGAAAGAAAGACTCATTAAAGCGAATAGAGTTGAAAAATGGGAGAGGGATAAAGACTTAAAAAATCACTACGCGATAGCTCTCGACAAGATTCTCACGTGGGAAAATTCTGTAAATGAGCCAGTAAGAATACACAAAGAAGCACTCATCCATGGATCTCGGAAATTTTTTAGCTCATACTTCACTCACGGAGTGCCAACGGTATCGAAAGAAATGTTCTTTAAAGAGGTAAGCGGCTATATGGAAAAGACCCCTTCAGTAAAATACATTGAAAAAAGAGCCGCAGAAGCGTGGCAATATCTTCCAGAAGATTTGAAGCTGCTTGGTGGAACAACAGCTAA